>CALPSU020000119.1 GCA_943326315.2 Chryseobacterium gleum | reverse complement strand
CGATACAGACAATTGGAATCCTTTTGCTCCGAATGGAGTTTCAGGGATTTTAAAAGGAATTTCAGCAGTATTCTTTGCTTATATTGGTTTTGACGCTATTTCTACAACTGCTGAAGAATGCAAAGATCCACAACGTGATTTACCAAGAGGAATGATGTGGGCGATTATTATCTGCACCATTTTATACATTATAATTGCCTTGGTTTTAACAGGAATGGTTCATTATTCAGAACTGAATGTAGGAGATCCTTTAGCATTCGTTTTTGATAAATTGAACTTAAAATGGATGTCAGGAATTATTGCAGTAAGTGCTGTAATTGCTATGGCAAGTGTATTACTTGTATTCCAAATGGGACAACCGAGAATCTGGATGAGTATGAGTCGTGATGGTTTGTTACCGAAGAAGTTTTCAAAAATTCACCCTAAATTTAAAACACCTTCGTTTGCTACTATCGTTGTAGGTTTCGTTGTGGCTGTCCCTGCCCTATTTTTGAATTTAACAATGGTAACCGATTTATGCAGTATCGGAACATTGTTTGCATTTGTGGTTGTTTGTGCTGGAGTTTTAGTACTTCAAAACAAAAAAGATATTCCTCGTGGTAAATTTAAAACTCCATATGTAAACGGAAAATACGTTATGCCACTCCTATTAGTTGGAACAATTATTTTCTCGTTTACATACAACAAAGAAGCTACGTTACACTTCTTAACGAACGAAAGAGAAGTTCTTCAACCAACGGATTTATTAACTTCCATTCAACAAAACGAAGTTTTAGAGATTAAAACAAAGTTAAACCAAATTGACAGCACTTCATTTTCAAAGAGCGACAACGATGTTGAAACATATTTAAGTTCTTTAGATGAAAAGACATATTTAAAAACATTGAAAACCTTAGAATTAAAAGATTCTACAATCTACGAATCGGGCTTTGATTTATTCTCACATAAAATCCCAATGTATATTTTCTTTTTGATTTCAATTTTACTTACTTACTTCTCCATCACCCATAATTTATCCTTAATACCAATGCTTGGCTTAATAAGTTGCCTATATATGATGAGTGAATTAGGAGTCTCCAACTGGATAGGATTTGGCATTTGGTTATTTGTTGGATTGATTGTTTATTTTGGATATAGTAGGAAAAATAGTAAGTTAGGGATAAAGGAGAAGTAATAAAAAGACCTTTATTAAATGACATTAGTAAAGAATTAAAACATGAAGCGATCTTTCACAAAATTGATTTTTAACTTTAGGTATGTTCTAATATTTTTAGTGCTAATAATTTCATTGGTTATTTTCACATTCAAAAACCACACTAAAACTTGTGCTAAAATAGTTGAAAAATCAAAAACTAATAGCTGTATTACAATAGTTTACGAATTCAAAGTAAATAATAAAATAAGAAATGGACGAATGGATATCGGAATTTTAAAAGACGAAATATCCTATGATTCAATGCAAAAAATAGATTGTATTGAAATTGAATATTCTAATATACTAAGTAATATTAACTGGATTAGTGATAATCGAATTGTTAAATAATACATTTTTCAAAGCTAAATTTATTATTGATTAAAATAATGTCTTATTTTTGATTAAAATATAATCAAAAATAAATTATGTCATTGAAATTAAATTCAACGCCTGCATTGGAAATTTATTCTGTCTGCTCCACATCGAAATTAGCATTACCTATAATTACAGCAGGTATTAGTGCGGGATTTCCTTCCCCTGCGATGGATTTTATTGACCTTACGATTGACATGAATAGGCATTTAATAAAACATCCATCTGCAACATTTTACGGACGTGTCAAAGGACAGTCAATGAAAGATGTAGGCATTTTTGATGGGGATTTATTAGTTATCGATAAAAGTCTTGAGCCTAAAAATGATAAGATTGCCGTTTGTTATATTGATGGCGAATTTACCGTTAAACGAATACGAATTGAAAACGACTGCATTTGGCTAATTCCTGCAAATATGGATTATAAACCTATTCGAGTTAACGAAGACAACGACTTTCTAATTTGGGGTATTGTTACGCATGTTATAAAAGCTTTTTAATCGTGTTTGCCCTTATCGATTGTAATAATTTTTACGCGTCCTGTGAACGAGTCTTTAGACCGGATCTAAATGGAAAACCTATTGTTGTATTATCCAATAACGATGGTGCTGTAATAGCTCGAAGTAATGAAGCTAAAGTTTTAGGTGTACCAATGGGAGCTTTAGCATTTGAATATGAAGCATTTTTTCTCAAAAATAATATTCATGTCTTCTCTGCAAATTTTGCTTTATATGGAGATATGAGTCACCGAATTATGACGATTCTCCAAGAATATAGCCCAGAATGTGAGGTATATAGTATCGATGAAGCATTTTTAAAACTTACAGGATTTGAAATGTTTAACCTAGAAAAATACGGACTAGAAATTCAAAAAAGAGTTCGTAAACACACTGGAATACCAATATCCGTTGGCATTTCACCAACTAAATCTTTAGCTAAAGTAGCAAATAGAATTGCTAAAAAATATCCTATACATACTAAAAATTCATATGTAATAGATTCCGAAGAAAAACGAATAAAAGCACTTAAATGGCTTCCGATTGAAGACGTTTGGGGCATTGGTAGAAAACACTCAATCCGGCTTAGAGAAGTTGGAGTGAAAACCGCTTATGATTTCACTCAACTAAACGACGCATGGGTACAACGAAATTTAGCGATCGTCGGATTGCGTTTAAAACATGATCTACAAGGAATACCTACATTAGACTTGGAAGATATAAAACCTAAAAAAAATATTGCAACAACACGTTCCTTCGAAAGAAACTTAAAGGATTTTACAGAAATTAAGGAGCGTATAACAACCTTCGCTATTTCATGTGCGGAAAAATTGAGACGACAAAAATCTTGTTGTACAGCTATTCTAATTTTTCTCAGAACCAATTCACATCGAATCGAACTTGAGCAATATAACTGTAGCATCGTTGTTAAAATACCTTTTCCAACAAATTCCAGCATCGAAATTGCACAATTTGCGTGTCAAGGATTTGAACAGATATTCAAAAATGGGTTTCAATACAAAAAAGCAGGTGTAATTGTTATGGATTTTAAACCTGAAAATGAAGTTCAGTTATCCTTATTTGAAAACAGCAATCCTAAACACAGCCAACTAATGAAAGTAATTGATAAAATCAATATGTCTTTTGGACAACAAAAAATAAAATTAGCCAGTCAAGATCAAAAACGAGTTTGGAAGATGAAACAAGAACGATTATCTCCAAGATATACCACAAAATTGAGCGATATAATCACAGTGAAAATTTAAGAAATCATAAAAATAAATATCTAGTCGCTTTCTGAATTAATAATATTAAATTTGGCCGTTACATAATTATTTCTTTTTATGAAAAAATGGATTCCTATTGCTGCTTTAATTTTTTGCTGCATGATCTGGGGAACAACATTTGTAGTTGTAAAAGATGTATCTACCAAAATTGACCCTTACTTATTATCCATAATAAGAAATTTAATTGCAGTAATAGTAATACTTCCTATAATTTTAATAACAAAAAAATGGGACTCCTTAAAAAACACTAAAGCAATAAAATATGGTTTTATCACTGGTTTATTTTTAGGCGCAATATACGTTATACAAACAATAGGAATACGCTTTACAAGTTCAAACCATAGTGCCTTTATTACATGTTCTTCCGTAATCATCGTACCGATAATGTTAATTTTAATCGGTAGACAAAGAATAACTAAACAGCAAATATTTTCAATTGTATTAATCTCAATAGGAATGTTTTACCTAACAAAGGTGAAATCAAATGAAAACTATAACGTTGGAGATATAATAACATTTATAGGTGCTTTTTTCTGCGCAGCACACATTATACTTTCAGGTCATTTTGTGAGAAAAACAGACTTTTTAGGGTTGATATTTTACCAATTTTTCTTTGCTTGTATTATCTCAATTATAGGTTTAGTTATAAATACAAAAATCACTGGTAACGAGATCATTTTTAAAGAAACCGCAATTAACGATGTATTATATCTAGGTTTTTTAGGCTCTCTTTTTTGCTTTTTCATAACCGTATGGGCACAAAAACACGTAAGCACAATGTACACCGCGATGATTTTTTCTTTAGAACCAATATTTGCTACAACAACAAGTTATTTCTATTCCGGTGAATTATTCACACAAACGGAAATTGTTGGCGCTATCGGAATTTTCACAGGATTAATTTTTTATAGTATACCGCTTAAAAAAACAATAATAAAATCTCATTTTTAGCATCTTGATTATTTATATTGATACGCTAAAACGAACAAAATAATAACTTTACTTTTTTTATTACCTATTAATTTAAGTAAAAATAAATTTCAAAACGATCGATTTTCAAAAAAATTACAATTCCAGTTTATATAGAAAATAAAATAGCACATATTCAATTTTTCATTTAAGTATTCCTAGTCAGTTTCTGATTTTTTCCCTACTTTTGTATCATTAAAATCAGAAAATTATGTTTGAGAATCTTACCAGTAAGTTTGAAAAAGCGTTTAAAGTATTAAAAGGTCACGGTCAAATAACAGAAATCAATGTTGCTGAAACATTGAAAGAAGTAAGAAGAGCCTTACTAGATGCCGATGTAAACTTCAAAACAGCAAAAGAATTTACGACAACTGTAAAAGACAAAGCAATTGGTAGAGACGTACTTACATCAGTATCTCCAAGTCAATTAATGACAAAAATCTGCCACGAAGAGTTGGTAGAGTTAATGGGAGGAAACGAAGTTGAAATTAACATCAAAGGAAATCCTGGAATCATCTTAATGTCAGGATTACAAGGTTCGGGAAAAACTACTTTTACAGGAAAATTAGGTAATTACCTAAAAACTAAAAAAGGTAAAAATGTATTATTAGTTGCATGTGATGTTTATCGACCTGCTGCAATTGATCAATTACATGTTTTAGGAGAACAATTAGGAATTGAAGTATTCTCAAATAAAGAAGATAAAGACCCTGTAAATATTGCAAAATCTGCTATTGTTCACGCAAGAAGTAAAGGATTTAATGTTGTTATTGTCGATACAGCAGGACGTTTAGCAGTAGATGAGCAAATGATGAATGAAATTGCAGCCGTTAAAGCAGCAATAAATCCTTCAGAAACATTGTTCGTAGTTGATTCTATGACAGGTCAAGATGCCGTTAATACAGCTAAAGCATTCGACGATAAAATAAATTTTGACGGAGTTGTTCTTACAAAATTAGACGGAGACACAAGAGGTGGTGCAGCATTATCAATCAAATCTGTTGTAAACAAGCCAATTAAATTTGTTGGAACAGGTGAGAAAATGGATGCGTTAGACGTGTTCTACCCTGCTCGTATGGCGGATCGTATTCTTGGAATGGGTGACGTAGTTTCGTTAGTAGAATTAGCTCAAGAACACTACAACGAAGAAGAGGCAAGAAAATTACAAAAGAAAATATCTAAAAATCAATTTGATTTCAACGACTTCTTGTCGCAATTGCAACAAGTAAAGAAAATGGGAAATGTTAAAGATTTAATGGGAATGATTCCAGGAATGGGTAAAGCAATGAAAGATGTTGAAATTAAAGACGACGCATTCAAACCTTTAGAAGCTATCATTCAATCTATGACTCCGATAGAAAGATCAAATCCTGATTTAATTACTGCTCAACGTAAAAATCGTATTGCCGCAGGAAGTGGAACGAATATTCAAGAAGTAAACAAACTGATGAAACAATTCGAAGACACTAAAAAAATGATGAAAATGATGAGTAATCCAAAAGGAATGGCTCAGATGATGAAACAAATGCAAGGAATGGGTGGCGGTATGCCGCAAATGTAAATATTTATTTCGTAGGGATAGGGTAATGCCCTGTCCCTATGACAATATCACCCAATTAAAATTTCAATTATTTCCACATCACCATTCATTTCACTCATTTCATCCGCTGCATCCATCATTATCAATTCTCCTTCAGAAACCAAATAATTATCCTGATTTACAACAATATTCATTTTTCCTGAAATTACATAATACCCTATTGTACTGACAGGTAGCGACTTGTCCCTCCTGAAATCATTATTTGAAATATATCTCAAAGAACCTTTAATTCCATTTCTAACGATCAAATTAAAATCTACAATTTTTCCTTTAGAAGATGTTTTCCAATCACCTGAAAAATGATCAATTTCAAATTGTTTTAATATTTTTGAATATTCACCTTCATGCGTAATTTCAACCTCACCTTCCAATATCATTAAAAATCGATCATATCCAATAAATGGTGTGAAATTAGACTCTTCAACATCTACTTTAGCAGAACTAATTCTAAAATCAAAATTTCGTTCTTGAAGCGAAGAATATTCAGGACAAATAAACAACTGATTGGTAACTCCTCCTGTCCAAAAAGATTCTAATTGATCTTGTTTCTTTATTATCTTGAATTTCATTATTACATATCAATAAATCATTCGCTAAAATTAATCATAAATCTAACTCAACATGACTTAAGTCATGTTTAAAAAGGATATCGCATGTTAACTTTAAAAAAATAAAAACATGAAAAACGACAAAATATCAATTCAGTTTTTAGGTGCCGCAGAAACAGTAACAGGTTCAAAGCATTTATTGAAAACACCCGAATTAAACATACTAATTGATTGTGGTTTATTTCAAGGAATAAAATCTTTACGATTAAAGAATAGAGATAAACTACCCTTTAAAGAAAAAGATATTGATATTTTACTTATTACACATGCACATCTAGATCATTGTGGATACATTCCGCTATTAGTAAAAAATGGATTTAAAGGGAAAATATTAACAACTCCCCCTTCTAGAGAATTAATAGAATTAATACTGAGAGACAGTGCTAAAATACAAGAAGAAGAAGCACGAATGGCTAATGAAAATGGATATTCAAAACACATTGTTGCAGAACCATTATACACCGAAAAAGACGTAGAAAAATGTCTAAAACAATTTGAAATTAGAAAAGATAATGAATGGATAAAACTTTCTAATAATATTACTTTCCGATTTGTTAGGAATGGCCATATTCTAGGATCTTGTTTTATTGAATTAAACTGTTTCGGAAAGACGATCGTATTTAGCGGAGATATTGGTAGAAAAACAAATGAAATTCTAGCAGGACCAACTGTTATAGAAGAAGCTGATTTCATTATCATGGAGAGTACATATGGAGATCGAATTCATCCACCAAACAGTCCGAAAAATGATCTCGAAGAAAAAATTCTACATACCGTAAAAAAAGGAGGGACATTATTAATTTCAAGTTTTGCAGTTGAAAGAGCGCAAGAATTAATGTATATCATTAACAAGTTAAAATTTGAGAAAAGAATACCAAATCTACCTGTATATTTAGATAGTCCGATGGGAGCTAATGCTACAAGCATCTATTTAAAAAATCCAAGTTGGCATAAATTAAATCCCTCTGAAATTG
>CALPSU020000118.1 GCA_943326315.2 Chryseobacterium gleum | reverse complement strand
TCCTCATTCTGTTTACTTTATTTTCATCAATATCCACACATAGAACTTGATTACCAGTTTCAGCAAAACAAGTACCTGTCACTAAGCCAACGTATCCTGTACCAACAACAGCTATTTTTTTCATTTTTTTCTATTATCTATTAATAAATTCAGCAATTGCTACACAAATTTTATCTAGTTGTTCTATTTCCATTTCTGTATGAATAGGAAGAGAAATAACTCTTTCTGTTAACCAATCGGTTACAGGTAGAATTGTATCCGCACTTCCGAAAGATTCAAACATTTTTTGTTTATGAGCTGGAATGGGATAGTATATCATCGCTGGAATATCTCTTTCAGCTAAAAATTCTCGAAGTTCGTCTCGATCTAATCCATCTAGTTTTAAAGTATACTGATGAAAAACATGGGTTGAATTCCCTGCTCTTTCAGGAATGGATATTTGAGGAAATTGACTTAAGAATGAATCGTAATGGTTAGCAACTTTATTACGAGAATCATTATAATTATCTAAATGTTTTAATTTTATTCTTAGAACTGCAGCTTGGATATTATCTAATCTTGAGTTACATCCTACAACATCATGATAATATTGCTTGCTTTGCCCATGATTTGAAATCATTTTTAGTTTAACAGCCAACTCATCATCGTTTGTAAATATTGCTCCACCATCACCAAAACAGCCTAGATTTTTTGAAGGAAAAAATGAGGTGCAACCAATGTGCCCAATTGTACCCGTTTTAACAATTTCACCATTTGTTAAGGTGAAATTGCATCCAATCGCTTGTGCATTGTCTTCAATAACAAATAAATTATATCTATTTGCAATTTCCATAATTTTATTCATATTTGCAGCCTGACCATATAAGTGTACTGGAACGATTGCTTTTGTTCTTTCTGTTATAGCAGCTTCTATTAAGGAGCTGTCAATACAAAATGTATTAGGGTTTACATCAATAAAAATCGGTTTCAACCCTAATAGAGCCATTACTTCAGTTGTAGCAATATAAGTAAACGATGGAGTGATAACTTCATCTCCAGGTTTTAAACCTAAAGCCATTAATGCTATTTGGAGTGCATCCGTACCATTTGCACATGGGATAACATGATTCACACCAAGGTATTTTTCTAGTTCAGCTTTAAAACCAATAACTTCGGGACCATTAATAAATTGCGCATTTTCTAAAACATTTAGCATTGCTAAATCAATTTCTGGTTTGATTTTTTTGTATTGTGAAACAAGATCAACCATTTGTATTTTTCTCATCTGTATGATGTTATTTTTCAAATTAATAAACTTCAAAAGCTGTAAAGTTAAATAATAGAATCGAGATATATAAACAGATTTAATAAATTTAAGCTTAAATCTGATTTAAGATTTTGTTTTTATTTTTTTTGGGGCACAGGATCGTCTCCATGACCACCCCAAGGATGACAGGACAACATCCTTTTAAATCCTAATAATAAACCTTTTCGAGGCCCCCAAACTTCTATAGATTCAATCATATAACTTGAGCATGTTGGCTTAAAACGACAAGAAGCTGGAAAAATAGGACTTATTAAATATTGATAAATTTTAATTAATAAAATTAATGGAAATCCAATTATTTTTTTTATATTTAACATAATATTTTGGGGTGTTTTTTTTATTTTAATGTAAATATATTTATTAGTTTACTTTTTGATTGAGAAATTTGATAAATAATTTTTTATAATACGAACAGTTATGAGATTGTGTTTCGTTTTTTTTGTTTTATCATTTTTATCTTTTGGACAAATAGCTATTCCAAAGAATAAAGAAAAAATTGAAGTTGAGAGAGAGGGGAGCAGAAGTGTAATTATTAGTTCAGATGCAATATTTCTCGATCAATGGCATTGTTTACCTCAACCAATGTTTTGGAAACAAATAATGCTGCTTTCTCCTGATTCCTGTTTGATTAATATTGCTGATTCTAGAATAGTTTTAGAGAAATTATCTTTTATAACTTGGAGGTCACAGACGGAAGCCCAAAAAAGTAAATATAAGGATAGTTTAAGATTAGCTCATCATCTACCTGCTAAAGAACAGATAAATGTCACATCTGGTAAAAGTGATTTTTATAGATTTAATGATGTTTATCCAAGTATTTCAAAGGGTGTAATAGCATTTGAAAATAATGGAGTTGATCCATGGTATGCACAAGCGATTTTGTTAATTGAAAGTCCCGGGCAATTAGTTAAATCAAATGTAGGAGCTTATGGTGCTTTTCAATTAATGCCAAGCGTGGCTAGATCACAGGGCTTAATAGTTTCAAAATCAATTGACGAAAGAAAAGATTTTGAAAAGTCAGCAATGGGTTCAGCAAGATTAATAAGTAGGGTTTGTATACCTGAAGCAAAAAGTATTTTAAACTCACATAATATTGATTACAATGAAACTGATCTTTGGTTTCGATTATTTGTTTTGCATGTTTATCATGCAGGATCAATGAATGTTCGGGCAGTTGTTGATAAGATTCAGCCAACAATTGGAAGCCAGGAATTGATTAAACAAATGTGGCAAACAAGTGCAGCAAGCTTTGGTAATAGTTCTCAAAATTACACTCAATTAGCTTTAGCATCTCAGCTAATATTGAGTGATATGGTTTTACAATCATCTTCAAAAGAATGATTTTTTAGGTGTTATTTTTACTTTGATTAAGGGGAATTATTTTGTAATTTCAAATGAAATAATAGCTTTTATGATTATTAAAGAAGAATATCTCCATTTTTTATGGAAGCAAAAAAGAATTCCTTTTCACTTAATGAAATTAGTTGACGGTAGAAATTTCAATTTAAGATTAAGTGGTATTCATAATAAAGAAAGTGGACCTGATTTTTTCGATGGAGAAATTCTTTTAGATAATATAATTTGGAGGGGTAATATTGAAATTCATGTTAAATCTTCAGATTGGAATCTACATAAACATCAATTTGATGATGCATATAATAATGTTATTTTACATGTAGTTTTTGAAAATGACAAAGATATTTATGTAAATAGCCAATTATTGCCAACTCTAGAACTTAAAAAGATAATTGATTTTAAACATTATACTCAATATCTTTCTTTACTTCATCAAAAGTCAGATTTTGTATGCTCAAATTTTATTGGTACTTTACCACCAATATACTTGGAATCAATGAAAGAGAGAGTATTGATAAATCGTTTAAATCGAAAAATTGAACAGTTTATTAATATGAAAAATTTGGATTTATCTCAAGTTTTGTATTCAATGTTAGCAAAATCTTTTGGCATGAAAGTAAATAATCAACCTTTTGTTGAATTAACAAATAGATTACCACTTAAAATTATAAAACGTGAAAATTTAGAATTTACTACGACTTTAATTTTAGGAGTGAGTGGAAATATTGAAGAATTAGATCAAAGTGATTTATTATTAGTTAATTATATATATTTTAAACAAAAATACACGTTGAGTTCAATGCCTAAATTTGTATGGAAGAAGAAAGGTTTAAGACCCTTAAGTTTCCCAATAAATAGATTATATCAGTTTTCTAAAGTTGTTTCAAATTTTGATTTTAATACTGTTTTCACAATATTAAATATTTCTGACATGGTTGATTTTTTTTATAAGACACTTGATTTTTCTCATGATATTAATTTTCAAAGTCTAAAAAAAACCGATTTGTCCTTACAGATGAAAGAGATGATAATTATAAATACCTTTGTTCCATTTATTTGGTTATACGGGACCATCAAGGATGATAGCCAAATGAAAGAAAAAGCTTTAGGTATTTTGAAAATATTGCAGCCAGAAAAAAACGAAATTCTATTAAAATGGAAAAAATTGAATGTCAAAATTAAAAAAGCTTATGACAGTCAATCATTATTAGAAATTTTTAACGAATTTTGTCTTCGAAAAGATTGTCTAAACTGTGCTGTAGGAAATAAAATATTCAACAAATGAAAATGATTCAAAAATTGTTATTTTTCTTTGAAATGCGATCATACGGAGTTTGTGAATGGTGGGCAATAAAATTTGGAATTAATACGTCAAAGGTTAGAATTTTTTTCATTTATGCTTCTTTTATAGCATTGGGATCTCCATTATTCATATATTTAGGAATGGCTTGGATTCTGGAGCATAAACATTATTTTAAGTTTCAGCAAAAACAAAGAAAATCAATTTGGGAATTATAAAATTTTATGTTTAAATCAAGGTTATTTAAAAACATCTATTTTTTCATAGGTTTAGTTTTAAGTGTCATCTCAGTTGGTACTTTAGGTTTTATATGGATAGAAGGTTGGGGTTTTGTTGATTCATTATTTATGACAATCATAACAATTTCAACTGTTGGATTCAGAGAAGTACATCCACTTTCAACAAATGGAATGTTATTTACTTCCTTTTTAATTATTTCAAGTTTTGGTACTTTTGCGTTCGCAATTAAATCTATAACTAATTTTTTAGCAGGCGGAGAGTATAGACGTTATGTAAATGAAAGAAACACTATGAAAGAGTTTGATAAATTAAATAATCACGTAATTATTTGTGGATTTGGTCGTGTAGGAATGCAAGTTGCAGAAGACCTTAAGGCTCATGGTACTCGTTTTGTTGTCATTGAAAGTAATGAAGAAATTATAAAAGAATATGAAATACAACCAGGTTATTTGTTTCATAAAGGAGATTCAACTTTAGATGAAAATTTAATAAAAGCTAGAATTACTTCTGCTAAAGCATTAATCTGTTGTTTGCCTAAAGATGCGGATAATTTATATGTAGTTTTATCTGCAAGGGAGTTAAAAGGTAATTTATTTATCGTTTCTAGAGCTTCAAATCAATCTACAGTAAATAAATTAAAAATAGCAGGAGCTCAAAATGTTATTATGCCTGATGCAATTGGAGGATCTCATATGGCATCTTTAATTTCAAATCCTGATGTCATGGAGTTTTTAGATATAATAAGAGTTCAAGGTTATAATGGAGCAAATATTGAATCTATATCATTTAATGAATTGCCAGATCAATTTAAAAATAAAACAATTGGTCAATTAGAAGCAAAAAGATTGACAGGTGTTACAATTATTGGTTTTAAAACTCCATCTGGAGAGTATTTAATTAATCCTGATTATGAAATAGAAGTTGTAGCACAATCAAAATTATTTGTATTAGGTAACCCTTCTCAAATTGAAAAATTAAATAATTTATTCGGAATAGAACATTAATTATGAGGATATTAATAACTGGTTCTAATGGCTTGTTAGGACAAAAAATAGTTAAACTTTGTTTAGAGCGAGGTTTGAATTTTATAGCGACTTCAAAGGGTGTAAATAGAAATCCGGATTGTCCTGCAAATAATTACTTATCACTTGATATTTCTAATCAATTAGAAATTAATAAAATTTTTCAGTTTTATTATCCAACTCATGTAATTCACACAGCAGCTATTACAAATGTTGATTATTGTGAAGATCATATAGAAGAATGTCAACTTGTGAATGTAGAAGCAACTCATTTATTATTGAATGCTTGTATTCAATATAAGTCTCATTTTCAATTATTATCAACTGATTTTGTTTTTGATGGAGAAAAAGGGGACTATTCAGAAGATGATGAGGTAAATCCATTAAGTGTTTATGCTAATTCTAAAGTAGATGGAGAAAATTTATTAATAAACAGTTTATATAAAAATTGGTCTATTGTTCGAACAATAATTGTTTATGGAGAAGGTCATAATCTTTCTCGTTCTAATATTGTTTTATGGGCTAAAGATGCTCTTAAATCAGGAAAAGAATTAACAATTGTTGATGATCAATTTCGAGCTCCAACTTGGGCGGATGATTTAGCTTGGGGATGTTTAGAAATTATTACTCGAAATAAAACAGGTAAATTTCATATTTCTGGACCAGAAACAATGTCAGTAATTGATTTAGTTTATCGAATTGCAGACTTTTATGAATTACCAAAAAGTCAAGTAAAACCAATAAAGTCGAACACTTTAAATCAAGCTGCAAAGCGTCCACCTAAAACGGGCTTTAATTTAGAATATTCTCGTAAAGAATTGAACTATGAGCCATTAACTTTAGAAAAAACGTTAGAATTATTAGAAAAATAGAAATCATCTAGGTATAAAAATTATCTTTATCAAAATAATTAATTAAAATTTTAATAAAATGGCAGGTAGTCCTTGGCGTAAAAAGCCTATTAGTTTGTTTGAAGCTGAAATGAAGAAAAGTAATCTAAATCGTGTTTTAGGACGTTGGGGATTAACATCATTAGGTATAGGAGCGATAATTGGCGGTGGAATTTTCACGCTAACTGGAGTAGCTGCGCATAATAATGCAGGACCAGCTTTAGCATTAGCTTTTGTTATTGCAGGCATGGGATGTTTATTTGCAGCTTTATGTTATGCTGAATTTTCATCTGTTTTACCTGTTGAAGGATCTGCTTATGCATATTCTTATGGAACAATGGGTGAGATTTTCGCATGGATTATAGGTTGGAATTTAATTCTCGAATATATGATGGGGGCTACTACTGTAGCTGTCGCATGGAGTGGTTATTTTGAAAAACTTTTACATCAATGTGGTATAGATCCTCCACTTTGGCTAATGAATGATCCTATTACTGCTGCTTCAAAATATGCTGCAATCGGAGAAACTGCCCCTTCACTTTGCTTTAATTTACCAGCTTTTTTAATTACATGGGTTGTAACTTCAATTTTAGTAAGAGGAATTAAAGAAGCTGCTAAAACTAATAATGTAATAGTAATACTTAAAATTGCGGTTGTACTTTTCGTGATTTTCGTAGGGTTTTTCTTTATCGATACTAATAATTATCACCCTTTTATTCCTAAACAAGTTATAGATCCCGATGGAACTTCACATTTTGGTTGGAGTGGTGTAATGACAGCAGCATCTATTGTTTTCTTTGCATACATTGGTTTCGATGCTGTGTCAACACAGGCTGGAGAAGCAATTAATCCAAAAAAAGATGTGCCATTTGCAATTTTAATGTCTTTAGTTATTTGTACTGTACTTTACATACTTGTTTCATTAGTTTTAACAGGTATGGGTAGATACGATCAATTAGATGTGAAGGCTCCTGTAGCCTCGGCTTTTGAGGGTGTAAATATGCCTTGGGCAACTATTTTGATTACAATTGCAGCAGTTGCAGGATTAATATCAGTAATGATGGTAATGATGCTTGGGCAAACTAGAGTATTTTTAGGAATGGCAAAAGATGGATTATTACCAGCAATGTTTTGTGAGATACATAAAAAATTCAAAACGCCTTTTAAAAGCACAATTTTAGTTGGTTTGATTGTATCAATTGTCGCGTCATTGACACCGATTGATAAAGTTTCTGAAATGTGTTCTATGGGAACACTCTTAGCGTTTGCTATGATTGCATTAGCCGTTTGGGTATTAAGGGTTAAACAGCCTCATTTAGAAAGACCTTTTAAAGTTCCATTTTTACCTTTAGTAGCAATACTTGGGGTAAGTTTTAATGTTTTTTTAATGTGTTTCGTTAGAAAAGAAACTTG
>CALPSU020000117.1 GCA_943326315.2 Chryseobacterium gleum | reverse complement strand
CAGAATATCCTTTCGGAACATTAAGTGCTTGTTTTACTAAATCAATCGCTTCATCCATTACTGCTACAAAGTCTTTGTGACGATGAGAAACTTCAAGAATTGATAAACCATTAAAATCAATCACAGCATCAGCTGCTTGCTTAAAAACTTCTTGTGGTAAAATACAAGGTCCTGCTCCGAAATTATGTTTCATAGTATGTAGTTAATTTAAAATTTTAAATATGTTGGTTTCAAAAGTGTAAAAATAAGAGTTAAAACTTTTGAGAGATAAATATTTTTGTTGAAATATTACTTTTTTTAATTTATTAATGAAAAGTATAATAAACGTTAAACTGAATAAAGCTGTTTTAATAAAAGTTTAATCAAAAAAATAAGCTACCAAATAGGTAGCTTATAAATTTTATTCTTCTGTAGAAGTTACTTCTTTAACTTTTTTAGCTGCTGCAGGTTTCTTCGCTGCTGCAGGTTTTTTTGTTGCTTTTTCTACAACTTCTGCTTTTACAGTAGGTTTATTGTCTGTAGTTGCTGCAGTATAAGTAGTTTTTTTCTTTTGTCTACTAACTCCGTAAGAACCGATAGTTCTTTTACCTTTTGCGGTTTTCTTATCTCCTCTTCCCATTATGTGTTGATGTTTAATTTCTTTCTAAACTTTTACAAATATACGATTCTATTTTAAGAAATAGGTAAAATATTGTCATAAAGATTCTTGAATTTATTCAAATTTCAGATTGTTTCTAAACGTCTTCTAAATTCTTTTTCCATATCATTACCACTTCTTAATATCTTTTTGCACCATTTAATTTTTAGTTGCGTCTGATCTTCTTCGTTTAGTTTCCAATTTAGATCACTTTTTTCCAATCGATCTCTTAAAGTGTTTAGTGCTAGAGCTACCGATACTGATATATTGAAACTTTCCGTGAAGCCATACATTGGTATTTTAACGAATGCATCAGCTGAATCGATGATTTCTTGAGAAATCCCTTTACGTTCGGTTCCAAAAACTAGAGCTATTGGTTGAGAAATATCAAGTTGTTGAATTGTTATTTCTTTTTCATGAGGTGTAGTTGCAACAATTTTATAACCTTTTAACTTTAATTTATTGATGCAATCTATCGTAGGGTTTTCTCCTTGATCATAGTTATAAAGATCAACCCACCTTCCTGCACCGAGTGCAATATCGCGTTGAACCTTATATTGATTGTTTTTTTCAATGGCGTGTAATTCTTGAATTCCAAAGCAATCGCATGTTCTTAAAACAGCACTTGCATTGTGTTCCTGGTATATGTTTTCAAGAACAACAGTTATGTGATTCGTTCTATCCTTTGAAATTCGTTCATACATTTCTTGTTTACTTTCAGAAATGATAGCGTAAAATTCTTCTAATACTTTTTGATCAATATTCACAATATTATAGTTTTTGTGAGAATGCGATTCTTCGCGTCTCCCATATCTAAAAACAAAAAAGGGAATCGCAAGATTCCCTTTTCAATTCTAATGAATTTAAACGTCTTAGTTAACGTTTGCAGAAAGTTCAGCTCCAGCTTTGAAACGAATAACGTTTTTTGCAGCGATAGCAATTTCTTTTCCAGTTTGTGGGTTACGACCTGTTCTAGCAGCACGGTTAGAAACAGAGAAAGAACCAAATCCAACTAAAGAAATTCTGTCTCCAGCTTTCATTGCTTCTGATGTAGCAGCTACAAAACCATCTAATGCTTTTTTCGCGTCAACTTTTGATAAACCTGATTGAGATGCAATAGCATCAATTAATTCTGCTTTGTTCATAGCTTAATGTTATTTAATATTGTTTATTAATAATATACTAGCAAATATATATGAATATCTAGATTTACCAAATGATTTATATGAAAAAACTACTTTTTTGTTGAAAAAACTACTCTTTTGTTGATAAGCATACCTAAAAGGCTTGTAAATAATGGAGTATTCGACAAACGTACGAATTTTATCGATGATTATTTATTAGCTTGTTAAGCCTTTACTTTACTATAAAAGTTGAGAGTTTTTATTGGAATGAAGGTTTTTTTAACTGGATTCAAAAGACGATTATATTTTAATGTCATTTATTTAAAGAATTCCATGTACTGAACATTTTTTCTTGTGAAGGTCTATCTTTTTCAATTTCAGTTAATGGTTCACATTCTTTAAGTGTATTATGACATTCTAAAGGAAGTGTTTGATATAATGAAGTGCCTTTTGTTTTCCATGCAATCATTTCATCAGAAACTTGTTTAATAATTTTAGCTGGATTTCCAACAACTAAACTTCTTTCAGGAATTTCCATTCTAGTAGGAACGAAACATAATGCTCCGACAATGGATTCTTTTTCAATAGTTACATCGTCCATAATTACAGAATTCATTCCTATTAAACAGTTTTCTCCAATCGTGCCACCATGAATAATTGCTCCGTGACCAATATGAGCACCTTTTTTCAAAATAGTAATAGTTCCTGGAAACATATGAATTGTACAATTTTCCTGAACGTTACAACCGTCTTCAATTATAATTTGTCCCCAATCTCCTCGTATAGCTGCACCTGGACCAACGTAAACATTTTCACCAATTATTACGTTTCCAATTACTGCAGCTAAAGGATGGATAAAACTACTTTTTTTAATTACAGGTTTAAAACCATTGAATTCGTATATTGCCATTCTTCTATATTGTTTTCATCAAAAGTAATTAAAAGTTGGTTCTAAATATTCTACTCAACCACAACCTTTTTCTCAACTTCAATCTTTTTTATACATTTGTCAAATGAGTTACTGTAAATATTGTATCGATCTTGAAAGTGATAATCATCACAAGATTTACCATGATAATCATTATGGTTTTAGAATAGATTCGGATGATGAATTATTTGGTCGCCTAATCCTAGAAATTAATCAAGCTGGTTTATCATGGGATATTATTTTAAAAAAACAAGAAAATTTTCGATTGGCATTTGATAATTTTAATATTGAACGAATAGCAAATTATTCAAATGAAAAAATTGCAGAATTATTACTGAATAGTGGAATAATTAGAAATCGATTAAAAATAAATGCAGTAGTATATAACGCAAATCAAATTAAACATATTCAAGTCGAATTTGGATCATTTAAGAATTGGTTAGATGTTAATAATTCAAAAATATTAGAAGAATGGTTGAAACTATTCAAAAAGACCTTTAAATTTGTAGGAGGGGAAATTGTGAATGAATTTCTTATGAGTACAGGTTATCTCTCGGGTGCTCATGATAAAGATTGTGGGATACTAAAAAAAATTGAAAGCTATAATTCAAGAAAATAAAATTATAAATATGAAAAATAAATTCATTCTGTTAATTCTTTGTTTGTCTTACTTTTTAAATTCAAATGCTCAGTATAGTGTATTTGGTGGGTTTAATACTTTAAAACCTTTTGGTAATTCATCACCATATTTAGGGTTTCATCTTGGATTAGAAATACCTAGTGATGATGAAAATTCTCTCTACGGTAAATTTTCTTTTTATGCTAAAAACAAGCTAGACCCATCTGTTTATGGAGCACCTTCCCTAACTTTAGAGAATTTAGATCAAACTGATTTTTCAATTCAAAATGTAAGTGGTGCTACTTATTTTAATTATACAACAATAGATGGAGGACGTAGATATTATATTTTAGATGGATATGATAGTGGTTTTTCATTATATGGTGGTTCAAATATTATGGCTATTATAAATAGAGCATCTGTGAAATTAGATGCTTTTGATAAAGCAAAATATAGATTGCCTGCAGGTTTTTCATCTTCAGGAACAGTTTTAAATTTAGGAATCGGACTTTCCGGAGGTGCTAAATATACTATAGCAGGTGTTGGTTCTATTTTTTGTGATGCTACTTTTAATTATCTTATAATAGGAAATATTTGCAGTAATGAATTAGCTAAAGCTGTTGTTGCAACAAATGTTAACTCGCCAATAGTTTTTACATTTAATATTGGATTTCGAAAAGATTTTTATTGATTTTAAATTGGGTTGAGACTTAGATTAAGTTTTAGATTTAGTTTGATAAATGGATTTTAAGACTAAATTTTCAGAATAAAATGTTCTTTTTCTTGTTGTTTCCTTTGAATAATAATACCCATTCTAAATAGATCAATTGTAAGATGATAATTTGAATCTTGGATAATAGTATTCCAAGAATTTAGCATTGATTTACTCCATCTTATATCATCAAGAATAATTATTGTATCATTGCCTACGAAGTTTTTAAGCTTATCTAAATAATCTAATAAGGCCAATCCATCGTGATGCCCGTCAATAAATACAAGATCAAATTTTTCGTCTTTACAAGTTTCTAAAAATTCGTTAAAAGTAGATTGGATCGGATAAATATTTTTTGATTCTGTAGTTTTAAAATTGTCTTTAGCTATTTTTAAAGTGTTTTCACATGCTTCAACAGTTTTGATTTTCGTAGTTGGTGATCCAAAATGAAATTGTAAAGTTCCAATACCTAACGAAGTACCAAATTCTAGAATATTTTTAGGTTGATAAAATGCGGATGTTTTATATAATAAATCGCCGTATTTACCTTTAGATGAGCTTGTTGATAGTGTTTTTGAAATAGATCTTTGTTTACTAAGTTTTTTTGATCCAGCACCAAAATCATTTATTGAAATAATTGTCTGATCTTTTTTTAGTTTTTTGAAGAGTTTTTTTCGTTCAATTTTAAATTTTTTATCAATCTTTGTATTAAGACATTCATTAATGAATGAATAGACAAAAGGGGAATGAACGCCATGTCTTCCTTTTGCTTTGAAGCGATAGTTTATATATTCTACGAGTATATTCACAATGCAAATAAACAAAACTTTATATTATTAGCATACAATGAAAAGTTTATTAATATCTAAAATTGAAGAACAAAAAGATAAAGTAATGGGATCTCATCCTGAGGTTGTATTAGTTTCGCCTTGTAAATTAGGGGAGGGAGTACTTCAAATCTCAGCGAAAGATCAAAATTATCTAATTAATCTTTTTGATAAGGAAAATTTTTCATCTTGTTTTTTTATTCCTGCTTCTGGCTCAGGATCTAGAATGTTTCAATTTTTGTTTGATTTTTTAGATGAACCAAATGAAAATAATAGAAGTCAGGTTGAAAAGTTTTTAAATCATATTACAGAATTTGCATTTTTTCAGCAATTACCTTTAGAAATCAGAAAAAAACTTAAAACTCACGATCTAGATTTAGATGAATTTGTTTCATACTTGTTGAAAGAACATGGTATGGGTTATGGTGATTTGCCAAAGGGATTAATACCATTTCATAAAACAGATCCTTTTATTTTAACTCCTTTTCAAGAACAAGTTTTACAAGGAATGAGGGTGAAGGAAGATAATGTTAATTTTCATTTTACAGTTCAATCTAAATTTGAAGATGCCATAAAAAAAGGGATCTTACAAGCACAAGGTTTAACTGGTCAAACTTACGATATCTCTTTTTCTGATCAAGATCCTTCAACAAATTCAATTGCTTTCATTGAAAATGGAGATACTTTTAAATTTGAAGATGGAGGTGTTTTGGAAAGACCAGCTGGACATGGAGCTCTTCTTGAAAATTTAAATCAAATTGAGAGTGAATTAATTTTCATTAAAAACATTGATAATATTCAGCATCTTTCCAAATCAGAAGAAGCAATTTCGATTTGGAAATTATTGGGGGGTGCAATGATTGAGTTCAAAAAAGAAATAAAATTATTGGCTGAAAATCCTAGTCTAGACGGATTGAAAATTTTAAATCGCCGTTTTGAATTATATGATCCAGCAATGATAGAAAATATTACTATCGATGAAATTCAAGTTTTATTGAATAGACCAATAAGAATTTGTGGAATGGTTCGAAATGAAGGTCAACCTGGGGGAGGACCTTTTTGGGTAAATGATAATGGAATAATTTCAAAACAAATTGTTGAAAAAGCTCAGATTACAATGCGAGGTAAACAATATCGTTTAATGGTTCAGAGTACTTATTTTAATCCTGTAATGATAGTTGCTTCGATAAAAAATATTAATGGAGAATCATTTGATTTGCAAGATTTTAAAGATGATTCAAAGTTCTTTGTAGTCAAGAAAAAATACAGAGGACAAGATATTAGATTTACAGAATTGCCAGGTTTATGGAATGGTAGTATGGCACATTGGAATAGTCTTTTTGTAGAGATTCCTTCGACAACTTTTAGCCCTGTAAAAACAGTTTTAGATTTATTAGAAGATGCTCATAAGTAGATTTTTAGAATGAAAAATAAAAAAATACTTATTTTATTAGTTAAAAATTGAATGTACTACGTTTAAAAACTATAAATTTGCGCGCTAATTATGTTAATAATTTAAAAAGTAATATATGACAACAGCGAATGATTATTTACCAATCCTTATTCAAGCTGGGGTAGCGATGGCTTTTGTTGTTGCTGTTTTGGTTGGGACACATTTTTTAGGACCTCGATTAAAATCAAAAACAAAGGATTCCAATTTTGAATGTGGAATTGAATCTGAAGGAAATGCTCGTTTTCCAGTTTCGGTTCGTTATTTTTTAACAGCAATTTTATTTGTTTTATTTGATGTTGAGGTTATATTCTTTTATCCTTATGCAGTTAATTTTAAAGCATTAGAATTGGAAGGGCTATTAGCAGTAATTATGTTTGTTGCATTTTTCTTAATAGGATTTGTCTATGTACTTAAAAAAGGAGCACTAGAATGGGAGAAATAAAAGTAAAAGTAGACGAAACAATGGAAACGATCAATGGTCAAGGTTTCCAATTAACAATGCTAGATAAAGCAATTGGATTAGCTCGTGCAAATTCAGTTTGGCCTTTACCTTTTGCAACTTCTTGTTGTGGGATTGAATTTATGGCTACTATGGGAAGTAACTATGATCTTTCTCGCTTTGGAATGGAGCGTATGTCTTTTTCACCGAGACAAGCTGATTTATTGATAGTTGCAGGTACAATATCAAAAAAATTAGCACCTGTTCTTAAAAAGGTATACGAGCAAATGTCAGAGCCTAAATGGGTTTTATCTGTCGGAGCTTGTGCATCAAGTGGAGGTATTTTTGATACATATAGTGTTTTACAAGGTATTGATAGAATAATACCAGTGGATGTTTATGTTCCTGGATGCCCTCCTCGCCCTGAGCAAATTATTGATGGAATAATGAAAATTCATGAATTAGTTAAACATGAATCATTACGACGTCGAAATTCATCCGAATATAAAGAAATGTTAAAAACATTTAAAATTGAAGCGAATGACTAATGGTAAGCTTACAAACGAAAATGTATTCGCAAAATTAAAGGATACTTTCGGAGATAAAATAGGTGAATTTACAGCACCTTTTGATCTTTTGACTTTAGAAGTGCCTTCTACGGATGCTCATTCTATTATTGAATGGTTGAAAAAGGAAGATTCACTTCAAATAAATTATTTAACAGTATTAGGAGCTGTACATTATCCAGAAGATAAAGGACGTGAATTAGCTGTTGTTTACCATATTCACAGTTTAGTGAATAATTTTCGTATTCGCTTGAAGGCTTTCATTTCTATTGATAGTCCTAAAATTCAAACCATTACAGATATTCATTCTGGTGCAAATTGGTTAGAAAGAGAGACATACGATTTCTATGGTGTTATTTTTTCAGGACATCCAAATTTAACTAGAATACTTAACGAAGATAGTATGGATTATTTTCCAATGCGTAAAGAATACCAATTGGAAGATGCTACAAGAGAAGAT
>CALPSU020000116.1 GCA_943326315.2 Chryseobacterium gleum | reverse complement strand
CCTCCGGTAAAAAAAATGAAACTTAAAAAAAGAAAATAAAATGCTTTCATAAATATTAATGTATTACAACCATTTTCATTGGTTTAGTGGAAGTATTTCCTAGAGAAACAAAATAAACTCCTGAAGGAAATTTATCGGTTTCAATTGTTATTTTATTCAACGATTCTTCTATTATTTTGGTAAATATTATTTTACCAGACTGATCCCTAATTTCTAGTTGACCATTATTTATTTTTTTTGAGAAATTAATTACCATTGATTGATTGGAAGGATTTGGTACTAATTTCAGTCCTAAATCAAACTCATTTATATCTAATTTTGCATTTGAATCGTAATTATATAAAACTTTAAAATCATCAAAGTAGAACCCATCCTTCTGAATTCCATTATCTGATTTTAATAAAAATCGAACTTTCACTACTTTATCCAAATAATTACTCAAATCAATTTCTTCTCTCACCCATGAAAGCTGGCTTCCTTCATAAACTGGTTCACTAGAAGGCTGACTTCCACCAGTACTAAAAGCACTTCCTGGAACAGTAAATAAACCACATTGAGAAACCCAATTCACGCCATTATCCTCTGAAACTTGAAATTGACAATAATCATAATCAGATTCAATATCCCATTTCGCAAAGAACGAAATCATAGGTGAAGCAGAATAACGTAAATCCAGTGTTTGGTTTAACTGAAAAACATTCTGTGAACCAATAGAATAGTTGCCGAATGGGCTGTCCGTAAATGAATTACTATAAGGATGATTAGACACATTCGTAATGCCCCAATTACCTGTCCAACCAGTTAGAGAAGTTGCATCATCAAAATATTGAAGTGTGATGTCTCCAAACTTTTTAATAATTGTATCACGTTTTATCCATGAACCATAATCTGTTTTTAAAATATACTGAATCGTTGCGCCAAATTCAAGATTTGGATTCAATGTGTATGAAATTGAATCCTCTCTATACTCTCTAAGGTTTAAATTATAAATCATCCCATTTCCAACCGATTGAATCCCTTGTAAAGGTTCAATAGATACCGTTACATTTCCTGTTTCAGAACCTAATCGATATACTGAATAGTGAAATTTTCCATTTACAGAATTTAAATAGCTTGGATCTGATTCATTTACAACAACATATTTATGAGTAAACTGAGCAATCATTAAATTCGAATAAATCATATCCTTACAAAGCTCTGTAATTATAGAAGAAGCTGGCCAAAAACCATGAGAACTATTCCCTATCTCTGGCGTGACTGGAAAAATTTGAGGCTTATTAATTAAATCATCTTTATACATAAAATCATCCGATTCACCAGAGGCAGCATAAATATCAGAACTTTTCATATTCCCAAAATGATTGTCTCTGACCATTTCATTTGAATATGCCGCAAAGTAATCTTTATCTAAAGCTTGTTCTGATGTGGATGAACTAATAGGATACAAAATATGATCTCCATAAGAATGGGCATTGGATGCAAAAGTGAAGTTTCTGTTCTCACAAAACCATTTTACAGCCTGTGTTTCAACCTCCGAAAAAGGAGATGTTCCAGGATAAGTATCGCTATCTAAATTTAAACTTATACCAGTTGTACCCCAAGAATACGAATAATTCCTATTTATATCTACCCCTTTATTTGATGTTCCTACATTTCTTCTATTCTTACGATGCATACCTCCTCCTGTAGGATCTGTAGTTTCATTATAAACATATCCATCCGGGTTTAGGCAAGGAATAAAAAATAGTTCCGTATTATCAACTAAAAATTTAACTTCTTCATTAAGTTCATAATTCTCCAATAAATACCACATATAAAAAACAACTTCCGTTAAGGATATTGGTTCTCTAGCATGATGCAATCCAGTATACAGAACTTCAGATTCGTTCAATTCATCAATTAGTGGATTATCCGAAATTTTCAACCAATAAATAGGTCTATTTTCAACAGTTAAAAAAGTACTTATTGGTGATTTTAGAGAAATTAGATTAGGATACTTAATCGCCATTAAATCTATTTCATCTAAAAACTCTTGGTAAGTATAAAAACCACCCATAGAACCCAACTGAAAATTTGATGGAGTTTTAGGGATGAATGAATTATTTGAGTCATTACAAGAATTATTTTTTTCAATCGACTTCTCTAAAGTTTTATTCTGATTCCTATAATGTTTTTTAACATCCAGAATTAACACGTCATAAGAATATCCATTTTCTTTCATAATTGAAATCTCTGTTTCAGAAAAATCACTTATGAAAAATATTCCTTTCTTTGTTTCACCATGATCTAGTGCTACTCCTAATAAGGCGAGTTTCTGAAGTCCACTTTCATCAGTATATATTTTTACTCTAGAATATTGCTGAGCAAATACACTCGTATTAAGTATCAAAAACAGGATGATTATTAAGTTTTTCATACATTCAATATTTAGACTTCATTTTAAATATAAATACAATACTACTTCAAACTTTTAACAAAATCAATAGCTTTTGAGATGTGTGCAGTTGAATTTAATTGTGAATTAAATATCCAAACGACAATACCATTTTTATCAATGATATACGTTACTCGACCTTTTATTAATCCAAAAACACTTTTGGGAACACCAAATAAATTTCGAACCTTGTCAGTTGAATCTGATAATATTTTAAAATTTAAATTGAATTTATCGGCGAAAGACTTATGCGATTGAGTACTATCTGATGATATTCCGATTACTTCACAGTCTAAGTCGACAAAATCTTGAAAAGAATCCCTAAAGGAGCAAGCTTGTTTAGTGCAACCCCATGTGTTATCTTTTGGATAAAAATAAATTATTATATTTTTATTTCCTATCAAATCTTTGATATCAATATTTTCTCCAAACTGATCTAAAAGAGAAAAATCAGGACACTTATCTCCTATTTTTATAGACATATCTTTTTAATTAATTTTCTCCTGAATATTCAAATATATTATTTTCTGTTTCCCAAAGTTTAACCGAAAGTTTCAATTTTCGATCAATTTTATTTCTTAATAAATTCCAAATAACAAAAGTTATATTTTCAGCGGTAGGATTTAAATTTTCAAACTCTTTTCTATCCAAATTTAAGTTTGTATGATCAAATTTATCCGTAACTTCCCTTTTAATTATTTCTTTTAAAACCTTAAGATCAATTACATAACCTGTTTCAGGATCAATATCTCCTTCTACCCATGTTTCCAAAACATAATTATGTCCATGGTAATTTGGATTACTACATTTTCCGAATATTAGTTCATTTTTTTCATCACTCCAATCGGAACGAAATAATCTGTGAGCTGAATTAAATGTTTCTCTTCTACAAACTTTCATAAACTATTTTATTTAATTGATCATAATGTTCATTTATAATAATTTTGAACCAACTAGTATAATCAGAAGGATGAAGTCTAATTTTAGTTTTTAACGTTTCTAAATTTTCCCATGAAAAATCAGAAGCTTCTTCACTATTAATAACCGGATTCTCATTATAAGCGCCAATCAAAACATGATCTAATTCATGCTCTATCAACTCATTATCTAGTTTCACATTGTATATAAAAGAAAATGTACTTTTCAATTCACATGAAAACCCCATTTCTTCTTGAAGTCTTCTCTTTCCTGCATTTACTAAACTTTCATTGGGTGAAGGATGGCTACAACAAGTATTTGTCCATAAACCTTCTGAATGATATTTTCCAATAGCACGTTTTTGAAGTAATAATTCTTTATTTGAATTAAAAACAAAAACTGAAAAAGCACGATGCAGCAAACCCTTTCGATGAGCTTCTAATTTTTCCATTTTGCCAACCACCTGATCTTTAGCGTCAACAAGAATTACTTCAGTTATTTCAATAGGATTCAATGTCTAAATTTTATAAAAATCAAAAATAGTCAATATTTCATTCGCTTTTCAATCAAAAATCAGAATGAAAAAAAGTTAACATAAATTTCATAATTAAAAATAATTGAATATCTTTGCATACCGCTAATCGTAGTGGGTTAAAAATTCAAATAAAGAGTAATCTTTAGAATTTTTTGGGGATATGGTGGAATTGGTAGACATGCTAGACTTAGGATCTAGTGCCTCGCGGCGTGTGGGTTCGACTCCCTCTATCCTCACTTATCAATGGTATTAGTTCGCTAATACCATTTTTTGTTTAAAATAGTTTTTTTTAAAATAAAGCAAAATGATCGTTACTAAAGAAAATGTAGATTCAGTAAATGTAATTCTAAAAGTTGAAATTACTCCTGAAGATTATCAAAACAAAGTAAAAGCTGGTTTAGACAAACATAGAGCTAGTATGAAAATGACTGGATTCAGACCTGGTCACGTTCCAATGACAGTTGTTCAACAAAAACATGGGCATAAAGTTTTAACAGATGTTTTAAATAAAATTGTAAACGAAGGTTTGTATAATTTTATTAATGAAAATAAAATTGAAATTTTAGGGAATCCAATTCCTAGCGATAAAATTCCTGTAAAAGGTAATTTCAATAAACCAGAAAATTTTGAATTCACCTATGAAATCGGTATTTCTCCAAAAATAAATATTTCAATTTCAGATAAATCATCTTATGATTATGTAAAAGTAAGCATAGACGAGACTTTAGTTTCTAAGCAAATTGAAGATTTACGTCGTAGATACGGAAAACTAATTAGTTCTCAAGCAGTAAATGACACAGACTTAATACTAGCACAATTTGTTGAATTAAAAGCAGATGATTCTATTTTAGAAGGTGGAATCTTACATTCTTCAACAATTTCAATGGAATTTATTGAAGACGAAAAAACTAAGAAAGCCCTTCTTGGAAAAGCAATAGGAGATAAATTAATCATTTCCCCAGAATTAGTTTCTAGAGGTGGGAAAGATACTGCCGCAATGCTTGGTATTAAAGAAGAAGAATTAGAAAATATTTCTGATAAATTCCAAATGACAATAAATGAAATCAAACGAATGGAAATGGCTGAATTAAGCCAAGAATTGTATGACCGTTTATTTGGTGAAGGAAAAATTAATTCAGAAGCTGAATTGAAAATTAAAATTGCTGAAGATTTAAAAGGAATGTTTATCAATGATTCTGATCGATTATTGGCGCGTTCTATATTCGAAGATTTAATTGAAAACACTAAAATTGAACTTCCTGATGCATTCTTGAAAAGATGGATTCGTTTATCAAATGAAAAACCAATTTTACCTGAACAAATTGACGCAGAATACGATGGATACGCCAAGAATTTGAAGTGGCAATTAATTCAAGGTACAATTTTTAAATCAAATAATTTAAAATTAGAAAATCAAGAAATTATTGATTTTACAAAATCTATATTAATTAGCAATTTTGCACAATATGGAATGCCAGCTCCAGAAGATAAAGAATTAACTGAAACAGCAATTGGATTATTATCTAAACAAGAAGAATCTACTCGTATTTTAGAAATGATTGCTGATCAAAAAATCACTGAATTCTTTAAAGCTACTGTTCAATTAAAAGATAAGGAAGTTTCATATGATGCTTTTATGGAATTAGCTAAATAGAATTTCAATAGTTAGACTTCGGCTGAGTTCAGTCGAACGATTGCTTCGCTCTTAGACGTAGGTTTTGAGCGAAGCTTTTTTTTGACTAAAACTCAAAATAAATAAACTGATGTTCTAATCGACAAAAATACAATATCGACAATACTAGCCCATAATAAATTACCCATCTCACAATTTTAGGATAATTCAAACTTGAAAAAGCATACTCCCCTTCTCTCCCTTTCCATTCAAAGAATAGCACAATCATAAGGTAAATAAATAAACCGAACGGCTTATAGGTTGGGATTGAAAAAATAGAACTTGAAAATATTTTTGAAAAAATTGAAAACACTTCGTTTAAATTTTCACTTCTAAAGAAGATCCAACTTAAAGAAATTAAAAGAAATGTAAAGCAGATGGAAGAAATTTCAACCAAGGAAGGTAATATTTTTCCTTTTGCAACAATCTCTAAATGATTTCGATTTGTTTTTCTAATAATAGATGGAATAATTAGTAAAGCATTTAGTAAGCCCCAAAAAATAAAAGTCCAATTGGCTCCATGCCAAAAACCTGTCAATAAAAACACAATGATGACATTGCGAATGGTTGTAGATTTCGCCCCATAGCTTCCACCTAAAGGAATGTAAACATAATCTTTAAACCAACTAGACAATGAAATGTGCCATCTTCTCCAAAACTCAGCTATACTTCTAGAAAAATAAGGAAACGAAAAGTTTTTTAATAAATCAATTCCAAACAATCGTGCTGTTCCAATGGCAATATCGGAATAACCTGAAAAATCACCATAAATTTGAAATGAAAATAATACAGCACCTACTAACATTGTGCTTCCGGATTCATCCGCAGGATTTGAAAAAATAAGATCAACATACTCTGCACACTGATCAGCAATAACCACTTTTTTAAATAATCCCCATAGAATTTGTTTCAATCCTTCAATCGTACTAGAATAATCAAATCTCTTTAAACTTTTAAATTGAGGCAAAAGATGATTCGCTCTTTCAATTGGACCAGCAACCAAAAGTGGGAAAAAACTTATAAAAAGAGCATAATCTACAACATTAGTTTCCGCATTAATCTTCTTCTTATAGATATCGATTATATAAGATAAACTATGGAAAGTATAAAATGAGATTCCAATTGGCAACAAAAAGTTTAAGGTTTGAAAACTAGAATTAATTCCAATAAATGAAAAACCATCATTCAAAGATTCCATGAAAAAATTATAATATTTAAACACTACTAATAGGCAAATATTAGCTAATAAACTCAAAATGAATAATCCTTTTCTTAATTTATCATTGGAACCATTTTGAATTTTAAGCCCTAATACATAATCCAATCCAGTTGAAAAAAGTAATAAACCTAAAAAACGAACATCCCAACAGCCATAGAAAAAATAACTTGCAACTAATAATAGTAAATTTTGTCTAATCAATTTTCCTTTAGCGAAAACCCAAAAGCAAATAAATACAATTGGGAGAAAGATTGAAAAATTGAATGAATTAAAAAGCATAATTTAGTTATTAGTAGTTAGTTATTAGTTTTGAGATTGTGTCATTTAGAAAAATAGAATATTTTCTGGCTCCATTTGAATTAAGATGATCTGCGTTGTAAAAATCTGAAGAATTAAATTCTCTATCTTTTAAAGAATTGATATAATTTAAATGATATTTTATTTTTAATTCATTAATAATTACATCATTTTTCAAAACGATCTCATTATCTAATTTACTATAATAATAAGAATGACAAGGAGTTGAAATAAGAATTGGAGTGACATTTTTAGATTTTAAAAACATAATTAATGCTTCCAATTTTGAAAGTATTATTCGCTGTTTATTCTCTGCTATTTTATTGTAAATTTTATTTGTGAAAAAATCTACTGAAATTTCACCTCTCTTTTCAGATAATTCATCAATTGAATTATTAGAAGTACCTTCCCATCCCTTATTTAATTTATAATTAGTGCTTTTACATATTAAATCAATTGCTATAGTAGGTGAATAAACAAAGAAGAAAAAAGAGAATTGCTCCTTTAAAAAATTTTTATTTTTAATATTAATGTCGTAATAATAATCATACAAAAAATCTCTATCTTCAGGAATATCTAAATATAATGAATGATAATCTAGACTTATCAATGCATATTTCAATTTTGAAAGTAGCGGTAGATATTTTCGAACTAATAAATCATCATACAAAAGAGTCTGAGAGCTATTTGCTAAATTATATGTAAACTTCGAAAAAAAAATAGG
>CALPSU020000115.1 GCA_943326315.2 Chryseobacterium gleum | reverse complement strand
TGTATGCCAAGATTGATGTTTCATCAGATTCTTGAATTAAATTTAATTCTTCTGCAATCGTTAATGGATTTTTTGTTGGCTGATTAAGTAACTCTGGAAATATTTTTTGAGAAGCAACTGTAGATGAAATTTTCCCTTGATCAATAATAGTAATTAGTGAAGCTATCTGAGAAGGAGCTATTGGGAATTGTTCAATTTCTAAACCATTTTGATTCAAGTAAGATTTAATATCCCCCATCACCCAATTGGCTGCAGATTTATAGTTTTTCGTTTGTTTAATAAGTTCTTCAAAAAACAAAGCAATTGATTTTGTATCAGTAAGAATAAAAGCGTCATAATCTGATAACCCCAATTCTTTAGTATATTTCATAAACAAATCTCTAGGTAAAGCTGGCATTTCTGCATGAATACTGTCAATTTGTTTCTGATCAACAAATAATGGCTGTAAATCTGGTTCAGGAAAATAACGATAATCGTTCGCAGCTTCCTTTGACCTCATCGAAATTGTAATTCCTTTCAATGCATCAAACGAACGAGTTTCCATTGTTAAGGTTTCACCATTTTCAATAGCTTCAATTTGGCGAATAATTTCATATTCAATCGCACGTTGAACATTACGAATTGAGTTCATGTTTTTAACTTCAACCTTCACTCCAAATTCTTTAGCATCTTTCAACATAACAGAAACATTCGCATCACATCGAAGCGAACCTTCCTCCATATTTCCGTCACAAATATCTAAATATCTTACTAGTTTTCTAATTTCTGTTAAATAATTATAAGCTTCTTGAGAACTTCTAATGTCAGGTTCTGAAACTATCTCAACTAATGGTACACCAGCACGATTTAAATCAACTAATGTGTCATAAACATCTACATCGTGAATACTTTTTCCGGCATCTTCTTCCATGTGAATACGAGTCAGACCTACAGACTTTTCCTCGCCATTTTCTGTTTTTATAATTACAGCGCCACCAGTACAAATTGGAGTTTTATCTTGTGTAATTTGATATCCTTTTGGAAGATCAGGATAGAAATAGTTTTTACGAGCAAAATATTGATCTCGCGCTATTGTACAACCACAAGCCAATCCTAATTTAATAGCATATTCAACTGTTTTCTTGTTCATCATCGGTAAAGTTCCTGGATGACCAAGAGAAATTACACTGATATTTGTATTAGGAATAGCACCAAATTCATTGATGTCATTTGAGTATGCTTTGGTTTGAGTTAGCATTTGAGCATGCACTTCTAATCCAATAACAACTTGATATTTTTCTCTAATTTCTGGACTCATTTCTTATAAACGTGAAATCAATTGACTCATTATTAATGTCATTTTGGGCTCTTGACGACTTGCAACTGCAATTACATCAGCTAAACTCACTTTGTGAATTTTTCCTGGCACTCCTAGGTCTGTAATGATTGAAATTGCAAAACAAGGTATTTCCATGTGTCTAGCAACAATGATTTCAGGTACAGTAGACATTCCAACTGCATCAGCACCGATAGCTCTTACGTATCCATATTCTGCAGGAGTTTCTAATGTTGGTCCAGTTAATCCTAAATAAGTACCAACAGAAACTTTTATGTTATTTTCTTTAGCAATTGTTTGTGCTAATTGAATCATCTCAGGATCATAAGGTTCACTCATGTCTGGGAAACGAGGCCCTAATTCATCAAAATTTTTCCCAACTAAAGGGTGTTCAGGAAATAAATTAATATGGTCATTTTGAATCATAATTTCACCTACTTCAAAATCAGGATTTACACCTCCAGAAGCGTTTGAAACAAATAATTTTTCAATTCCTAATAATTTCATTACTCGAACAGGAAATGTTACTTCTTTCATGTTATAACCTTCGTAGTAATGAAAACGTCCTTGCATAGCAACAACTTTTTTACCTCCAAGTTCACCGAAAATTAATTTTCCTGAATGACTTTCAACAGTTGAAACGGGGAAATTAGGAATGTCTTTGTATTCAATTTCATCAATGACATTTATTTCTTTTACTAAACCTCCTAAACCAGTACCTAATATTATACCAAATGTAGGTTTAACGGATGTTTTTGACTGAATGTAGTCAACTGATTCTTTAAATTGTGTCAACATATTGTTTTACTAACTTGTTAAAAATATCTTTTCTATCTATTTCTACCTCAATTGATTGATAAAACCAAGGGTAGTCGAGCATGTTTGTTTGAGAAATCATTTCAGAAAAACGCATATAATCCTTTTCTGTAGTAATGATAACTTTACTTTCAGATGCAAAAGTATCAAAAATTTGATGAATTCTTTCAATATCTGCAATTGTATAATTGTGATGATCTGGAAATTTTATGGTTTTAATAGAAAACTCATTTGATAAATGATTTTGTAGAGGTGTAGGATTTGAAATACCAGTCACTAAAATTACGTTTTTAAAGTCGGGGAGAGGGCTTTTATTAAACGAGATTATTTCACCGTAAAGAATGGAAGAGAAGAATATATGTTCTTGTTTAAACTTTAGTTTTTTAGCTATAACTGATTTTTCATCTTCAGATATAGTTGAGGGACATTTAGTAACAATGATCCATTTTGCGCGTTTTCTTCCAATTTTCCATTCTCTTAAATTTCCAGCAGGCATCATGAAATCTGTTGAAAATAAAGAGGAATAGTCTGTCAATAGAATATTTACTTCCGCCTTTACGGCTCTGTGTTGAAAAGCATCGTCAAGAATTATTAATTCATTTTCAGGAAAAATGTCGTTTATTTTTTTTACTCCTAAATCACGTTTTTCACATACTACAACATTTACATTTGGGTGAAATCGTGTGACATGCATTTTAGGTTCATCACCTATTTCAGTGCCTTTTGAGTTTTCATTAGCTAAAATAAATCCTTTTGTATTTCTGCCATATCCTCGACTCAAAATGGAAATTTTAGTATTAGCCTTTAGTAAATTGACTAAATATGAAACATGGGGTGACTTTCCAGTTCCGCCAACAGCAAGGTTTCCAACACAAATCGATTTTTTAGGAATGATATAGGTTTTAAAAATTCCTAAATCGTAAAGTGAATTACGTAAAAATGTAATAATTCCATAAATCCAAGAAAATGGTAATAAAATCAGTCGCAATTTTTGCATAACTCAAAAATAACAAAATCTAAACTTAAATAATAAAAAGTATAATTGGTTTTGCATTATAAATTAATCATTAATTCATTTATAATGATTTAAGTGTTTGTTTTTTAATGATTTAATCTATTTTTTTGGATTTTATAATTGAGTGATTAATATTTGTTAATTCTCAACTTTTATGCTAGCTTTAGTAAGAAATACAAATTCATGTTAGAAAATTTAACCATTAAATCTTGGGCGGAAGATGATAGGCCAAGAGAGAAAATGTTACTCAAAGGTCGACATTCATTATCAGATGCTGAATTATTAGCGATTATTTTAGGTTCAGGTACTAGGGATAAATCAGCAGTTGAATTAGCGCAAGAAATCCTTTCTAATTCTTCAAACGATCTTTCAATTTTTTCAAAAAAAACATTTAATGATCTAATTAAATTTAAAGGAGTTGGTGAAGCAAAAGCTATCTCTATTTTAGCGGCCATAGAAATTGGTAGAAGGGGTAAGGAAAGCGAAACTCCTAAAAAGCTAAAAGTAAACGGGCCAATTGTTATTTATGAATTTATGCTTCCTTTTTTTAAGGACCTTAAGCATGAAGAGTTTTACATTGTTTTGTTAAATAGAGCAAATGAGATTATTCACAAAGAGCAAATTTCAAAAGGAGGAACGTCAGGAACTATTGCTGATGGAAAAATCATTTTCAAAATAGCTATAGACCATTTAGCTTGCGGAATAATTCTTTGTCACAATCACCCAAGTGGCCAATTATTTCCAAGTCACCAAGATGAAAAGTTAACGAGTCAATTAATAAGTTTTGGTAAAATGATTGATTTACCAATATTAGATCACATTATTTTTACGGATAATGATTACTTTAGCTTCGCCGATAAAGGTGTAATGAAATAAAAAATTAACAATAATTTAGTGAAGAAAAAAATAATTACTATCGTTGGAGCTCGTCCTCAAATAATTAAATCTTCTGCTATTAGCAGGGTAATTAGAAATAGTTTTTCGCAAAAATTAGAAGAAATTATTGTTCATACTGGTCAACATTATGATGAAAATATGTCAGAAGTTTTCTTTCATGAAATGGGGATTCCATTGCCAAATTACAATTTGAATGTAGGAAGTGGTTCACATGGTTCTCAGACTGCAAAAATGATTGAAGGATTAGAAGAGATTTTTATAAAAGAGAATCCAATAGCGATTTTAGTATATGGAGACACAAACTCTACAATTGCCGGAGCTTTGGCAGCAGCTAAAATTCATATTCCAGTAGTGCATGTTGAGGCAGGTTTAAGAAGTTTTAACAAAGCAATGCCGGAAGAAGTAAACAGAATTGCTTGTGACCATATGTCAACTATATTGTTCACGCCTACTACCACTGGATTTGATAATTTAAAACGAGAAGGTTTTGATCTTGATTCAATAGAAAAAGCAACAGCAAATTCTCCTAGAGTTTATCATTGTGGAGATGTAATGTTTGATAATAGTTTGTTTTTCTCAAGTGTTTCAGATGAGAAATCAACAATATTAAATAGAATTGGAGTTCGTGAGAATGAATACATATTATCTACAATTCATAGAGATTCAAATACCGATATATCAGAAAACTTAGAATCTATATTTAAAGCATTACTTCAAATTCAAAAAGATTCAAAATTAGCAATCGTTTTACCTATTCACCCAAGAACAAGAAGTAAAATGAAAGATCAGCTTTCAGATGAATTGTATACTGAAATTGAAGTGAATTCGTCATTTAAAATTATAGATCCAGCTGGTTTTTTAGATATTATAGCTTTAGAGAAAAATTCAAAAATGATAATTACAGATAGTGGTGGATTACAAAAAGAAGCTTATTTTTTCAAAAAACCATGTATTATTTTGAGACCTCAAACAGAATGGGTTGAAATAGTAAAAAATGGGAATGCATTATTAGCTGAAGCAAATTATGATAAAATAGTAGATTCATTTACAATATTAAACTCAAAATCTGATTATACCTACCCCTCTCTATATGGAGATGGAAAGGCAGCAGAGTTTATTTGTGAAAAAATATTAGAGCATTTATAAATGGTTGAAATATTTGTAGAGCAGATTTCGGAGCGATTAATTTATACTTTGGATTTCGTTTTTATAGAACGAGGTTTAACTTATAAATTGAACAATGATTTTTTATCTTTTCAAAATTCTTCTTTACCAAGGTTAAATTATTCAAACAAAGATTTTAATAATATTCTTCAACTTTATCCTTCTTCTGTTTTATTTGATGAAGTAATTCGTGAATATGAAATTGGGAAAGGAATATTTGAAAATGAAGAATGTTTAATTTTTGATGAAATTTTAGATCCATTAGCAGCTATTTTTTATATCCTCTCTAGGATGGAAGAGTACACAAACAATAGGGAAGATGAGCACGAACGATTTTCTTCAAAATTTAGTATTCAGCATACTTATAAATGGCTAGATAAAGCTATTTGTGATAGATGGTCAGTTGCTTTAATAAATTCATTAACAAAAAAACTAAATTGTAATTTTGAACCTGAAAAAATAAAAGTAGCTATTTGTCCAACTTTTGATATTGATAATACATTTGCTTTTCAATGGAAACAAGGGGCTAGAAAATGGCTTTCTATCGCAAGAGATCGAATTAATTTCGACAAAAAAAGAATAGAGCAAAGAAGGTTAATCTTGAATAAAAAAATTAAAGATCCATTTGACACATTTGATTACATTAAATCAATCTCAGTTATGGATTTTAATGTGAATATTTTCTGGTTACTAGGAGATTATGCTAAATTCGATCGAAATATTACACATACTGATATTCGACATCAAAAATTAATTCAAAGCATGGGTGAATTAGCAATTGTTGGTATTCACCCTAGTTATAAATCAAATTCTCATGAATTTCATGTGAATGAAGAAATCTTGAGACTTGAAGCAATATTGAATAATAAAGTTACGTGTTCTCGTCAACATTTTTTAAAATTAAAAGTAAGAATAACCTATCCCATTTTGTTACACTTAGGAATTAAAGAGGATTTTTCAATGGGGTATGCAGATCAGGTGGGTTTTAGATGCGGAACCGCAAGGCCTTATTATTGGTTTAATTTAAATAACAATAGAATAACAGATTTGATAATTCATCCTTTTGTTTATATGGATGGAACTCTAAATGAATATTTAAAATTAAATATTGATGAAAGTAAAAATGTAATTTGGAAATTGTATTGTGAAGTTTCAAGATTTGGTGGTGACTTTTCTTTCATTTGGCATAATGAAACCATTGGGGATTATGGGAAATGGAAAGGATGGAGAGATGTTTTGGAATATTCACTAAGCTTAAAAGAAAGAAAATAAAATGGATAGAAAATTTGTTGTAGTAGGTATAATATTAATATTTTCAGGTATTATTTTAGGTGCTTTTGGTGCTCACGGATTAAAAAAGATATTAGAAGAATTTCCAGAAAAAATAGCTTCTTTTGAAACAGGTGTTCGTTATCAAATGTATTCGGGTTTTGCTTTTTTAATCTTAGGATTAAATTCAGATAAATTAATTTTTTCATTAAAGCCAATTTTTGCTTTTTGGATTATAGGTACACTTTTCTTTTCAGGTTCAATCTACTTTTTATCTATTCAATCGGTTTTGGGTATGTCTTTAAAATTTCTAGGTCCAATTACCCCTTTAGGAGGTTTACTTTTAATTTTAGGTTGGATTATTTTATTAATGAAATTTATCTTAAAAAAACCGATAGAGATTAAAGCGAAAAATCAAACATCAAATATTTAATTCAAATGAAAGTTACCATATTAGGTTCTGGAACATCTCAAGGAGTGCCAATGATAGCCTGTGATTGTTATGTTTGTAATTCAAATGATGTTCGTGACAAAAGATTAAGAAGTTCTATAATGTTAACTCATAATGAGGAGAATTATGTAATTGATACTGGTCCAGATTTCCGTCAACAAATGCTTACGCATAATGTAAAGTCATTGAGAGCTGTACTTTTTACGCATGAACATAAAGACCATATAGCTGGATTAGACGATATTAGAGGGTTTAATTATAAAGAATCTAGAGATATGGAGGTGTTTTGCTCTGATAGGGTAGAAGAAGCTTTAAAAAGAGAGTTTCACTATATTTTTACTAATACTAAATACCCTGGAATTCCAAAGTTGAATATAAATAGAATATCTTCTAATAGATTTATATTACCAGGAGGATTAGAGGTTCAGCCGATTAATATTATGCACTATGTTATGCCTGTTTTAGGCTTTAGATTTAATGATTTTACATATATAACGGATGCTAAAATAATATCTAAAAAAGAAACTGAAAAGGTAAAAGGAACTAAAGTTTTAATTGTTAATGCATTACATGAGAAAGAACATGTTTCCCATTTTAATTTACAAGAAGCATTAGAATTTATAAAAGAAATTAATCCTGAAAAAGCATATTTAACTCATATTTCTCATACTTTTGGAACATATAAGGAAATTGAGAAAATTTTACCAGACAATGTTTTTATTGCATATGATGGAATGATATTGGATGTGTAATTATTTTTTAAATATACCCCATCACATAATAACTAGCATATCCTACAATTTCTTTTATTAATTTATTCCATCCAAAAAGTGATTCTAAATTAGGAACTAAATATTGTTCCCAATAATAATTAGATTTAGGACCAGTAATTAAATCTGTACTAAATGTATCACATTTAATATTTTCTTTTTCAAAGCAAGCAATCGATCTACGCATATGAAATCCAG
>CALPSU020000114.1 GCA_943326315.2 Chryseobacterium gleum | reverse complement strand
ACGTTCAATCTGATACTGTTGCGCAAGGTTTTGGTTCTTTAGGATTGATGACTTCTGTTTTAGTTACACCTGATGGAGAAATTATGGAAGCTGAAGCTGCTCATGGAACTGTTACAAGACATTATAGAGAGTATCAAGCTGGAAGAAAAACTTCAACTAATCCAATTGCTTCAATTTTTGCATGGACTAGAGGTTTAGCCTTTAGAGGTAAATTAGATAATAATCAAGATTTAATAGACTTCTGTTTAAAACTTGAAGAAGTTTGTGTAGAAACTGTTGAAAAAGGAATTATGACTAAGGATTTAGCGGTTTGTGTGCATGGAAACAAAGTAAATCATGGTGAACACTATGTTTATACTGAAGAATTTTTAGATGCTTTAGATGCAGGAATTCAATCTAAAATGAATAAATAATTTTTAAATATTATAAATGAAGAAGGCTTTGAAATTTATTCAAAGCCTTCTTCATTTATATTTACGATTGTTTTAATAGGCTTCTAAAGCACAAGTTCTTGTTGTGTTTGTTGTATTATTACAATTGTCTATTGCTTTTCTTTTTGTATTGTATAGAGTATAAGTTTCAAATTGGGTAGTTCCATCTATTGAGCATGTGCAATAATATGTCTTGTTACAAGATGTTAAATAGCAAAATGCTAATACAGATACTAGAATTATTTTTTTCATTTTTCATTTTTTTGATATTCAAAGGTACAAAATTATTCTTAGTTGATTTGATTTACTTTTTTTAGTTCTTAATGAGCTTAATTTTATAATAATAAAGTATTTTTACAAAAAAAAGATCTTATTATGTCAAACGCAATTTTTAAAGTTCCAAATGCAATAAATGAACCAGTTAAAAATTATGCACCTGGTTCTCCTGAAAGGGATGAATTAATCTCTAAATATAGAGAAATGTATAATCAATCTCCTATAGATGTGCCAATGTATATTGGAGGAAAAGAGGTTCGAACAGATGAAAAGAAAAAAATATCACCACCCCATGATCATAAAAAAATATTAGGGTATTCTAATGTTGGCAATGCTCAACATGTTGAAGATGCAATTAATGCAGCAATGAATGCTCGTGAGCAATGGGCTAATCTGGCTTGGGATCAAAGAGCTTCTATCTTTTTGAAAGCTGCAGATTTATTAGCTGGACCTTTTAGATCTAAAATGAATGCAGCAACTATGCTTGGGCAGTCTAAAAATGTTTTTCAGGCAGAAATTGATGCTTCATGTGAATTTATAGATTTTTTAAGATTTAATGTTCAATATTTAACTCAAATTTATAAAGAACAACCTGATTCATTACCTGGAATGTGGAATAGGTTAGAATATAGGCCGCTAGAAGGTTTTGTCTTTGCGCTAACTCCATTTAATTTTACAGCTATTGCTGGAAATCTTTGTGCGGCACCTGCAATGATGGGAAATGTTGTAGTTTGGAAACCTGCTGAAACTCAAATGTATTCCGCTCAAGTAATTATGGAATTATTTAAGGCTGCTGGAGTACCAGATGGTGTTATTAATTTGGTTAATGTGCATGGTCCTACAGCTGGAGATATTATTTTTAAACATAAAGATTTTGCAGGGTTTAATTTTACTGGTTCAACAGGTGTATTTAGATCTTTGTGGAAAGAAATTGGAAATAATTTAGAAAAATATAGAAGTTACCCAAGAATTGTTGGGGAGACTGGCGGAAAAGATTTCATCATGGTCCACAAGTCTGCTTCTCCTGCTGAAGTAGCTACAGCAATGTCAAGAGGTGCTTTTGAATACCAAGGACAAAAATGTTCAGCTGCATCGAGAGCTTATGTTCCATCTAATATTTGGCCAGAAGTAAAAAGAATTTTGGTAGAACAAGTTAATTCCTTTAAAATAGGTTCAACTGAAGATCCATCTAATTTTATTAATGCTGTAATAGATGAAAAAGCTTTTGATAAAATTGCTGGTTATATTGATTTTGTAAAAACTCAAACTGAAGCCGAAATTATTGTCGGAGGTACATATGATAAATCTATTGGGTATTTCATTAATCCTACAGTTGTAGTTACTACAAATATCAAATTCAAAACTATGTGTGAAGAAATATTTGGACCAGTTTTGACTGTTTATGTTTATGATGAAGATAAATATGAAGAAACGATGGAAATATTAGATCAAACTTCTGATTATGCATTAACAGGAGCTATTATTTCGAATGATCGTTATGCTATTAATTTAGCAATCAAAAAATTAGAAAATGCTGCGGGGAATTTTTATATAAACGATAAACCAACCGGTGCAGTAGTAGGTCAACAACCATTTGGAGGAGCTAGAGGTTCAGGCACTAACGATAAGGCAGGTGCATCCATGAATTTATTAAGATGGGTTTCCGCTCGAACTATTAAAGAAACTTTTGTTACACCTACAGATTATAGATATCCGTTTTTAGGATAGATATTAAAGTATAAATTACAGACATTAAATGAAAAACTAAATATTAGTAATTCATTTAATGTCTTTTTTTATTTAATGAACAGTATGCGAATATTATATTTATTTCTTTATTTTTCTTTACGAATTTCTAATCGACTTTATTTCAGAAATAGAGCAATTCATAATTCACCCAATCAGTTTTTTGGTAGAACTATTTATGTAAGTAATCATGCGGCTTCTTTCATGGATCCTCTTTTGGTTGCATCGCTTAGGAAGCCTATTGTTTTTTTCATGACAAGATCTGATATTTTTAAGCCTTTTCTTAAACCTATTTTATGGGCCTCTCATATGCTTCCAATTTACAGACAACATGATGGAGAAGACACTAAAGGTAAAAATACAGAAGTCTTTGATAGATGTACTAAGATTCTTTCTCATGGAAGAAATCTTTTAATTTTTGGAGAAGGCTTTACCGATGATGTTTTTATTCGTAGATTGAAACCTGTTAAAAAAGGGGCAATTCGTATTGGATTCATTGCACTTGAATCTATGAATTGGAAAAAAAACATTTATGTTGCAGCTGTTGGTTGTAATTATTCAGACCCTAATTATCTTAGAAGTGATATTTTAATTTCTACCTCAGATAAAATCTGTTTGAACGACTATAAAGAAGCCTTTATAGAAAATCCAAATAAAGTGATTAATGAATTAACAAAATTAGTCGAAGTTAAAATGCGTGAACAAATTACGCATATTGAAGATAAAAATTGGACATCTTTTCATGAAAACATAATGAAGTTAACTAGAAAAGGAATGAACGCTCAAAACTATGACAACTCAATTCCCTTGAAATCTAGATGGAAGTATTCACAAAATCTTGCAAATTGGATGAATGAGCGTCAATTGGAAGAAAATGAGGTGCTTGTTCAATTAAAAAATGAAATGGACAATTATTTTAATATTTTAAAACGTTTTAAAATTAAAGAAAGTCATGTGTTTGATTTTCAAACCAACAAGAATAAAAATAAATCAAAAGATACAATATTTTTAATTTTAATGTTTCCATTTTTTATTGTTGGTCTAATTCACTTTTTATTACCATATATATTAATTAAGCGTTTTACTGAGAAAACATTTAAGAGAAAAGTATTTTGGGGTTCAGTAAAAAAATTATTGGGAAAGGCAGCGATGGGTATTTATAATATTCCATTTATATTTCTTTTTCATCAGTTTATATATCCGAATTTTTGGTTAGCTATGTGTTATTATTTCTTTATAATTCCAATTTTTGGATTAATTGCATATCTCTACTGGAGAAGATTGATTGAGTATAAAGAAAAAGAATTAATACAAAAAATCGATTTAACATCAATTATACAAAAGCGAAATAGTTTAATAAATAAAATTAATGAATTGATTCAAGTAGCATAAAATTAAATAATTTCCAGTTACATTTTCAGGCGAATCCAGTAAATGATTCCAAAGGAAGTGAAAATTGAAATGAAGATATTTAATAAAGCAATTTGCCATTGCCCATTAATGATTAATTGAACCGATTCATTACTGAATGAACTAAATGTACTAAATCCTCCACAAAAGCCAATCAATAAAAAAGGGCTAATCCATGCATATTGATTGATTTTTCCTTGAAAGTAATAAGCTATTAAAGCTAATATTGTACAAGCAATAATATTTGAAAAAAATGTAGCTAAAGGTAAGTCCGAGGTCGTGAAATTTGAAAATAATTTTGACATCCCAAATCTAGCGACACTACCCAAGCCACCTCCAACAAAGATATAAAGTAATGTTATCATTTAGTTCCTATCTTTTCAATAAAGCGAAAATACAAAAAATGAATGATCAAATAAGCAATTAAACCACCTACAATTCCCCCAATCAATACATCGGAAAAATAATGAACGCCTAAATATATTCTACTTAGACTAACTAAACTTGCAATTGTAAGAAGTGAAATTAATAACTTTGGATAATATGCTTTTAAAGCTAGACCAACAAAAGTAGAGAAAGCGAAAAAATTTGCTGAATGGGAGGAAATAAAACCATATAATCCCCCCCTATAAAACTCGCCAGATTTTATTTCGTATAGGTGCAATTTACTTGATAATATTAAGTTATGTGAAGGCCTGAATCTTTGAAAAACTTCTTTAAATCCGTAGTTTGAAATTAAATCTGCTGCAACAACGCTTAAAACACCTAAAAGAGTGAAAAATAAAGTTTGTTTAACATTTAGTCTTTTTAAAGCTAGAAATATTAAAAACAAGTACAGAGGTATCCAAATAATTTTTGAAGAAATTGACCACATAATTTCATCTAATAACGGAGTATTCCATCCATTGATAGTGACAACGATAATACGATCAATTTCTTCTAATAAATTATTCATTATTCAATGTTTCCCATATCATATCTTTTAATTCAGTTAAACCTTGTTCAGCAACTGAAGAGATGAAAATATATGGAATAGTCGGTAAATCTTTACGAATATCATCTTTTAATTGATCATCTAGCATATCCGATTTTGTGATAGCTAATAATCTATCTTTATGTAATAATTCAGGATTATATTGTTTGAGTTCATTCAATAGCACTTTATATTCTGCATGAATATCTTTACTATCGGCAGCAATCATAAATAGTAGCAAAGAATTTCTTTCAATATGTCTTAAAAAACGAAGACCTAATCCTTTTCCTAAATGCGCACCTTCAATAATACCCGGTATATCTGCCATTATGAAAGACCGATAATCTCTGTATTTTACAATTCCTAAATTAGGTCTTAAAGTAGTAAATGCGTAATCACCTATTTCAGGTTTTGCTGTTGATATAACGGATAATAATGTGCTTTTACCAGCATTTGGAAAACCAACCAAACCAACATCCGCAAGTACTTTTAACTCAAGTATTTTCCAACCTTCTTGTCCAGGCTCTCCAGGTTGTGCATAGCGAGGTGTTTGAAAAGTCGATGATTTAAATTGAGTATTTCCCAATCCTCCTCGACCACCAGGTACTAAAATTCTTTCTTCACCATCTTTTGTGATTTCAAATAAAACTTCACCTGTTTCAATATCTCTAGCCAATGTTCCTATAGGAACTTCAATGTATTTATCTTCTCCTTGTCCTCCAGTTTTTAGATTTCCTGCACCATGACCACCATGACCAGCTTTCGAATGTTTATTGAATTTCAAATGCAAAAGAGTCCAAAGCTGAGTATTACCTCTAATGATAATATGTCCTCCACGGCCACCATCACCACCATCAGGCCCACCTTTTGGTATGTATTTTTCACGTCTAAAATGCGCTGAACCTCCACCTCCGTTACCAGATTTACAATGAATTTTTACATAATCAACGAAATTATCTGAAGCCATAATATTAATTTAGTTAAAAGTAAATCGAAAGTTGATTTACAAAAAAAAATGATTTACATTTTACAATGAAAGTGCAAAGGTACAAAATTATCAATGATTAGAGTGCTTTTAACCCAAAAGAGACGCATGATTATGCGTCTCTTTTAAATGTTTAATATATCCACTAATAAATATTGTTTATCTAAAATGCTAAGTAGCTATCAATATAGTATAAATCCAATCTTTTTAGAAGTTAAAAATTGTCAATCGCGGAAAATAAACGATCTGAAATATCGTCTATTGAACCAATTCCGTCAATAGAAACAAATTTGTTTTGTTTTTGGTAGAATTCTTTTACGGGTGTTGTTTCTGAATTATAAACATGTATGCGTTTAGCGATTACTTCTGGATTAGCATCGTCTATTCGGCCACTAATTTCAGCTCTTTTAGCCAATCTGCTTTTTAATTCATTTTCTTCAACTTCTAAAGCAAGCATAAGCGTAATAGAGGTGTTTAATTCAGTAAGAAACAAGTCTAATGAAGATGCTTGATGATTTGTTCTAGGAAATCCATCAAAAATAAATCCTTTAGCAGTCTTATTTTTTAAAACTTCAGAACGAAGCATGTTTATAGTAACTTCGTCTGGAACCAGCTGACCACCATCCATGTAGCTTTTTGCTAAGACGCCTAATTCGGTTTGGTCTTTAATATTTGAACGAAAAATATCTCCTGTAGATAAATGAACTAAACCAAATTTCTCTATTAGTCGCTCGGATTGAGTTCCTTTCCCTGCTCCTGGAGGTCCAAATAAAACGATATTTAACATATTTGATATTTTTTTAATAGTTATTATGTAAGTTTAATTTTCAGTAATCTGATATATTTCAGAATAATTTCTACCTTTTTGATTATAATCCAAGCCATATCCAACCACAAATAAATTTGGAATTTCAAATCCAATATAATGAGGTTTTTGATTTCCTTTAAATGCTTTTGGCTTAAATAATAAAGCACATGTTTTTAACGATTTCGGATTTGATTTTTTAATAGTTTTCTCAATTTCAGATAGCGTAAATCCAGTGTCAACAATATCATCTAAAATTATAATTTCTTTATTTTTCAAATCCGTATTTAAGCCAATTAAATCAATTAAATTAGATGTTGAAGCTGTACCTTTATATGTACTAACTTTAATGAACGAAATTTCACAATCTATTTTAATCTTTTTTAGTAAATCTGTCGCAAACATAAATACACCATTCAGAATAGCAATAAAAAGCACCTCTTTACCTTTATAATCTTTATTAATTATAGAAGCTAATGCATTTATTCTGCTTTGAAGCTCATCTTCTTGGATGAATGTATTAAAATATTTGTCGTTGATATGAATCATTTAAACGATATATATAAGTGCAAAAATACAATTATATTAAAAATATGCGTAATAATTCCGTTAAAACTATATTTTAGAAATAAATATCAAGCTATCTTTGTACTATGCAAAATAAATGGTACGGAAAATCCTTTCATTTGGGAATGATTGGTGGAGGTCAGCTTGGCCGGATGTTTATACAAGAGGCAATTAATTATGATGTTCAGGTTCATGTTCTTGATCCTGATATAAACGCCCCTTGTAAATCTATTGCTGAATCCTTTACACTAGGTAGTTTACTAGATTATAACGACGTATTTAATTTCGGAATTGATAAAGACTTGATTACTGTTGAAATTGAAAATGTGAATATCGAAGCATTAGAAGCATTGGAAAAGTCAGGTAAGAAAATTTTTCCACAACCAAGAGTTCTTCGAATAATTCAAGATAAGGGTCTGCAAAAAGAGTTTTATAAGAATAATAATATACCAACTGCAGAATATTATTTGATTAATGATGATTCTGAAATTCAAAATTATTTTTCAGAATTCCCCTTAATGCAAAAATTAAGAAAGGGCGGTTACGACGGAAAAGGTGTTCAAGCTTTGCGTTCAAAAAATGACATTGAAAATGCTTTCAAAGCACCGTCAATAGTCGAAAAAATGATTCCCTTCGACAAAGAGCTTTCTGTAATTGTTGCTAGAAATGAAAAAGGTGAAACTTCCGCTTTCCCAACTGTTGAATGTGAATTTAATCCAATT
>CALPSU020000113.1 GCA_943326315.2 Chryseobacterium gleum | reverse complement strand
AATTTCCAGGATTTTATGAAGAGGTAACCAGTATGAGAAGTTATACATATGCTAACGGTGCAAACATTTTCGGATATTTATCGGAGGTGTATCGTGAAGAAATTGAGGCAGATCATTTTTATAAAGCTGGAGACAATATGGGTCGAGCTGGTATAGAAAGGTATTATGAAAAAGATTTAAGAGGCCAAAAAGGTATTCGATATATCGTGACTTCAGCGTTGAACAATGACGTTGAATCTTATATGGAAGGGAAATACGATACAATTGCAAAGCAAGGTCCTAATATGAATTTAGGAATTGATATAGAACTTCAAGCATACGGTGAAAGATTATTAAAAGGAAAAAGAGGCTGTGTCGTTGCAATAGAGCCAGCTACAGGAGAAATTTTAGCATTGATTTCAGCACCATCTTTTGACCCAAACTTATTAGTTGGAAAAAGAAATATTTCTAAAAATTATCCTGCTCTAGCTTTAGATCCTCAAAAACCATTATATCCAAGACCATTAGCAGCACAGTATCCCCCTGGATCTGTTTTTAAATTACTTCAATCACTTATTGGTTTACAAGAAGGAGTAATAAATCCTGAATCCGGTTTTCCATGTAATAAAGGACTGGTTGGTTGTCACGATCACCCTTCAGCAGGAAATCTAGCAGATGGAATCAAATTTTCTTGTAATCCATATTTTTACGCTGTAACCAAAAGGATTATTCAACAGGGGAAAAATAAAAATAATTTCATTGATGCAGAAATTGGATTAAATAAATGGGCAGATTACATGCACAGTTTTGGTTTAGGTTTTAAATACGATACAGATATTACTGGATTAACATCTGGTTCTATTCCAGATGCAAAATATTACGATAAGTGGTATGGACACCATAGATGGGCATTTTCAACAATTCGATCCATATCCATTGGACAAGGAGAAGTTCAGTTAACACCTTTACAAATGGCAAATGTTGGAGCAATGATTGCAAATAAAGGATGGTATTATACACCTCACTTTGTAAAATCAATTGGTAAAAAAGGGCCTTTAGAACAATTTAAAAAGAAACATATAACAATGGTAGACGCTCATAATTTTGATGTAATTCAAGAAGGAATGAGAAGAGTAGTTCATGAAGATGGAGGAACAGGCCGCCAAGCTAGAAATCCGAAATTTATTACATGTGGTAAAACAGGTACCGTTGAAAATAAACCAAAAAAAGACCATTCTGTTTTTCTAGCATTTGCACCTATGAATAATCCAAAAATTTCTATCGTTGTATTTATTGAAAATGCAGGATTTGGAGGGACATGGGCCGCTCCTATTGCAGGATTAATGATAGAAAAATATTTGAAAGGTACTGTTACAGATACAGTAAAAGAAAAACGAATGTTAGATGCGGTTTTATATTAGTCAATGAGAAAAGGAGAAAAAATAACAACAAATATTGATTGGCCACTTTTCAGTGTTTACATAATATTGATGTTAATTGGATTAGCTACAGTATATTCTGTTGCTTATAATCCAGATGCTCCTAATTTATTTGACTATTCCCAAAAGTATGGTAAACAAGTTGTGTGGTTATTAGTCTCTTTATTTTTGGGATTATTAGTGTTATTAATCGATGCTGATATTTATAGAAAATTTGCAACTCCTATATATATATTTACATTAGTATTGCTGGTTGTCGTGCTTTTTATGCCTGCAAGAAATGGAGCTAGAGCATGGTTAGGGATAGGAACATTAGGAATTCAACCTGCGGAATTTGCAAAAATTGGAACGGCCCTTCTACTCGCTAGATATATTAGTAGTGTAAACATTAAGCTTCAAAATCTTCAAACGGTTTTAATTGCAAATGTCATAATATTAATACCTATGACATTGATATTATTGCAACCAGATGCTGGAACATTTGTTGTTTTTACTTCGTTTTTATTCGTTATGTATAGAGAAGGTATTACATACGATCCTTTGGTTTTAAAATTAATAAACTTAATTCCAGGCATTAAATTTAAACAAACTTGGGTAGGTAGTCACTTCATTCCAATCATGTTTGCAGTTGTATTTTTATGTTTGGCAACTTTATTAGTCAGTAATAATATTATAACTTTCGATTTTTTACCAAACGTTAAAATACCAGGATTTGCAGGAGTAATTACAACCTTAGTTTTTTTAGCATTTTTAAGTCTATTTTTCCTACGATATATTGGTTCAAAACGAGATCGAAAAAGTGCATTAATAATTGTAATTATAGGTTTCACATTATCAACAACTATTGCTTCAAGTGTTAACTTTCTATTTCAAGGAATGGCGAGTCACCAAAAAGACAGAATTGAACTTTTTCTTGGATTAAGAGAAGATCCAGATGGAGAAGATTATAACCGAAATAGAGCTATGGCTGCTGTTGGTTCAGGAAGATTTTTAGGAAAAGGATATAATAAAGCTTCCGTTTCTAGTGTTGAAAGTAATCACGTGCCTGAAAGTGAGACCGATTTTATATTTTGTCCATTTGCAGAAGAATGGGGATTTATAGGCACATTTATTTTGGTTTGTCTTTATATGTTTATGCTATTCAGAATAATAATGATTGCAGAACGTCAACGCTCAAGATTTGTTCGTGTATATGCCTACACCGTAGCAATGATCTTGTTTTATCACTTTGCAGTTAACATTGGAATGGATATAGGATTTGCTCCAGTCATTGGTATTCCATTGCCATTTTTTAGTTATGGAGGGTCTTCAATGATGTCATTTTCAATGTTTATGTTTATCCTTCTAAAATTAGATAGTCAACGAAGTTATATTCTTCAATAAACTTAGTATAATTCAAATGAATTTTGAATCAAAGAATTTTATATTTTTACATTAAATAGCACCGTAAGAATGAGTAAAACTAAAAATGTTAAAACGCCATTAAGCCCAGAAGCTGAAAAAAAGAAATATACTAGAATATTATATATTTTAGGATTGTTCCCACTTACTTTAGCAACTTGTCTTTTACTGTTTCAGCCAAATAGCAGTTTACCTACTGTTGCATCTTTAGAAACACCTCCAGAATTATTAGCTTCTGTTGTTTTAGCGGAAGATGGTGAAACAGAATTAGGAAGGTATTGGAAAATTAACAGAACAAGTGTACCCTATAAAGAAATTTCTCCTTTTATAACAGATGCGTTAATTTCTACAGAGGATGAAAGATTTGTTGAACATTCAGGTGCAGATTTTAAAGCAATCGGTCGTGCAATTGTTAGTGCTGGTGGAGCTGGTGGGGCTTCAACAATTTCACAACAATTAGCCAAATTATTATTTACACTTCAACAACGAGAAAAAGAAGATATTGCCAGAGCAAATGGAATAGCATACTCAAATTATTCTGGTGGAAAAATTGGAAGAATTTTTAGTCGTATAAATGAAAAAGCAAGAGAAAATATTATTGCTACTCGTTTAGAAAAAAGGTATACAAAGGAAGAAATAATAACAATGTATTTAAATCAATTTGATTTCTTATACAATGCAGTAGGAATTGAAAATGCTGCTAAAGTTTACTTCAATAAAAAACCGAAAAATTTAACAAAAGATGAAGCAGCAATGCTTGTAGGTATGTGTAAAAATCCAACTTTATACAATCCACATACGCACCAAATAAAAAATTACAAAAATTATATTGCAAACAGAGATGAAATTTCTCTTTCAGCTGTTACAAAAGAAGCTATCGCTGAAAAAAGAGCTGAAGACAGTTTAAGAGCAGTATCTCGAAGAAATCAAGTAATGTTTCAATGGTTAAAAAATAGTAAAGCAAAAAATGCTGCCTTACGAGTTACAATAACGCAAGAAGAATATGATGTTTTGAAGAACAAACCTCTTGTTTGTAATTACCAAGAAGTAGATCATAAAAGAGGAATGGCACCTTATTTTAGAGAAGGATTGCGCAAAGAATTAACATCCATTTTTTCTGAGAAAAATTCCAATGGTAGTTTAAAATATAAGAGAGATGATGGAATGCCTTGGGATATTTATCGCGATGGTTTAAAAATTTATACAACAATCGATGCAAACATGCAACTTCATGCAGAAGAAGCTATGGCTCATCATTTAAGCGAAACCTTACAACCACAATTTGATGAAAATAACAGGCATACACGCAATTTTCCTTTTTCAAATGATTTATCAGATGCTGAAGCAGAAAAGATAATGGCATCTGCAAGAAGAAATAGTCCTAGATATTTAAACCTTATTGCATCAGGAGTAAGTGAGTCTGAAATTCAAAAAATATTTAACACGCCTACAACAATGCGAGTATTTACTTGGGATGGTAAAAAATCAGATGGTTATTTTAAAGAAAAAGATACTACTATAACTCCGAACGATTCTATCCGATATTATAAATCCTATTTACATGCTGGATTGATATCAATAGAACCTGAAACTGGATTTGTAAAAGCTTGGGTTGGAGGAGTAAATATTGATCATTTTGCTTATGATCATGTGAAATTAGGAAGAAGACAAGTAGGTTCTACAATGAAACCATTTGTATATGCAGCAGCTGTAGCAATGGGTGTTGTAAAACCTTGTACACTTATTCCAGACATTGCTCATTGTGTAGATCTTATCGATCCAGAAGGAAATATTGATGGTAGATGGTGTCCGAAAAATTCTAGTGATTTAACAGGTGGACAATGCTCCGTTTCTAAAGGACTAGCAATGTCTAAAAACAACATTACAGTTGGTGTAATGCAAAAAATGGGTGGTAAAGCTGGCCCACAAACAATTGCAAAATTACTAGCAAATATGGATATCGATCTTCATAAAAACGATATCGTTCCTGCTATGTGTCTAGGATCAATGGATTTATCCTTATTTGAAATGGTTGGGGCACAGGCTACATTTGCAAATCATGGTGTTTTTGTTCGTCCAACAACGATAATGCGAATCGAAGATAGAAATGGAAATGTAATTTATAGTGCAAAATCTGAATCTAAAGAAGTAATGAGCGAAGATGTTGCTTATACGATGATAAAAATGATGGAAGGTGTTATCCAAGGAGGTACTGGAAGTAGATTAAGAGGAGGAGCAGATTATGGAAATATATTAGCGCCAACTGCAGGAAAAACTGGAACAACTCAAAATAATTCAGATGGATGGTTTATGGGTCTTACACCAGAACTAGTAACTGGTGTATGGGTTGGAGCAGAAGATAGAAGCGTTAGATTTAGATCAACCCAACAAGGACAAGGTTCAAGAACAGCAATGCCAATTTATGGATATTATATGCAACAAATATATAAGGATCCAAAAATTGGGATTTCAACTACTGATTTTGATAAACCAAATAATTTTAATGAACAAATAAATGGTTGTTCTGGTGAATATTTGCCGGAGCCAGAGGAAGAATCAGACTCAACAACAACCACAGGAACAAATGATGATTTTGGGATTTAATAAATAAAAATAGTATCATTTATAGAAAATTAAAAAGAGTTACTATGAATAAAGTTGTAAATAGCGTAGAAGAAGCATTAGTTGGTATCCAAGATGATATGACTTTAATGATTGGTGGTTTTGGTCTTTGTGGAATTCCAGAAAATTCAATCGCACAATTAGTAAAAAGTGGAGTTAAAAATTTGACTTGTATTTCTAATAATGCAGGAGTTGATGGTTTTGGATTAGGTTTACTTCTAGAAAGTAAACAGATTAGAAAAATGATTAGCTCATATGTTGGTGAAAATGATGAATTCGAACGTCAAATGCTTTCTGGCGAATTAGAAGTAGATTTAATTCCTCAAGGTTCATTAGCAGAAAGATGTAGAGCTGGAGGAGCTGGTATTCCTGCATTTTTTACTCCAGCAGGCTATGGAACTGAAGTTGCCGAAGGAAAAGAAGTTAGAATATATAACGGAAAACCTCATATTTTAGAAGAAGCTTTGACGGCTGATTTTGCTATTGTAAAAGCTTGGAAAGGTGATACTGAAGGAAATCTTATATTTAAAGCTACAGCAAGAAATTTTAATCCAATGATGGCAACTGCAGGTAAAATCACAATTGCTGAAGTAGAAGAATTAGTTCCAGCTGGTGAATTAAATCCAAATGATATTCATACACCTGGAATCTTTGTTCAACGTATATTTAAAGGAGAAAAATTTGAAAAAAGAATCGAGCAAAGAACTACTCAACAAAAAAAATAATTTGAACTTATATGTTCAATCAAACTAAAATATTTAAAGGAATGACAGTAATGTTATTCCTTTTTATTTTTACATATCTATTTATTAGAGTATTTTACAATGAGCCTATTTTAGATGAAATTGTAACTTATTTCAATTATACGTACCATGGAAATTATGCGGGAAAAACAATTTTCTGGGATGCTAATAATCATTTACTGAATTCGTTTTTAAGTCACCTACTCTACCCTTTTTTTCATCATCACATAAATTGGTATCGAATTCCAAATTTAGTAGCATTTATATTATTCTTCCTCGGAATAAAAAATTTGGTATCTGGTTTAAAGACAGAATTACTTAAATTTTTAGCACTTACAACTTTTTGCACTATCCCATTCATTATTGAATATTTTGCTTATTGTAGAGGATATGGATTATCATTAGGATTATTTAGTTGGGCCTTGGTTCACCTTGTTAAATATCTTAAAAACAAAGAAATTAAAAATCTAATTTTCACATATTTATTTCTAATATTAACTATTTCAGCAAATTTAACCTTCATAAATACTGGTTTTTTAATCTCTATTCTTCTTATAATTGTCTCATCTATTTCCTTTAAAACTGAAAAAAAGAAACTATTAATACTTCAATTTTCAATACATAGTCTTTTTTATATTCTTCTAATTCCATTCATAAAATATAGTTTTGAATTAAAGGAACATGGAGCTTTATATATTGGGGGAAGCAATGGACTTTGGGCAAATACTGGTCAACCTATTACAACAAACATATTTAATTGGGCTCCAAATGGAATTCTATTTCTATATATCATTTTATTCTTAGCATTCTTATATAGGATATTTAAATTGATCTCTAGTAACTCCATATCAACTTCTTTAAGTAATCCAATCGTTATTTATTCCTATTTATTTTTCGGGAATATTATTGGTATTTACTGCATGTCGATATTATTAGGTGTAAATTATCCGCAAGATCGAGCTGCTTTTTATTTAATTATTTTATTCATTTTAATACTATTCTATTTTTTAGATCTTTTTAAAATTACAAAATGGCTTCAGTATTTATTTCTGTATTTCCCAATTATTTTAATAACGAAAATGAGTATCCATACTTCTATAGTTACACCTGAAGATCGTATCTCAAAAACTTTTTATTCGAAAATTAAGAAAAATATTAGCCCTGAAAATAGTGTTTCCATTCACCCACTTTTAAATTGGAATTGGATATTTTACGAATCTTTACATAAAATTAAGTCAAGTGTTGCAACAACGTATAATTCAAATTCTGCAGTAACTGATTTTATAATTACAAAAAAACGAGACTTAACAAATTCTGAAATTATAAAAAATTACACTGTAATTACTAAAGATAAATATTCAACTTACATCGCTTTAAAAAGAAAAAAACCACTCTTAAAAACTTTGAAATACGATTCTAAAAGTGTTAGTTTACCAAAAACAAAAAGTGAATTTATTACACTAATTGAATACGATTCACTCCAAAAATTCATAGGCAAAAACCTCCAAATTTCTGTTTTTGGACATCTAAAAACATTTGATCCAATTAACGAAATACAACTCGTGATCAAAAAAATAGATCAAAAAAATCAGCAAAATGAATACCTTATTTATTCTTTTGATTTCAATTTTCAAGGGTCTAAAATTAACGATGATTTCCTCCATCATTTTATCCTCGAAAACATCACAGAAGAAGATAAAAGAATAGAAATAAGTTTATGGAATATTGGATTAAATGAGCTTGAAATAACCAATTCAAAATTGAAATTATATGCCGTTGAAAAACCATAATTTTCAATCTAAATTGGAGAATAATTATTCGTATTTTTTTAAAATTT
>CALPSU020000112.1 GCA_943326315.2 Chryseobacterium gleum | reverse complement strand
ATAAGCAAATGCAGATTTTCTAGCTAAACGTTTTAATTTAACGTTTAATTTGAAATGGTAATTTCTTGGACGAGGTCCAAAAATACGACCACCACCAACTCTAGTTCCAGATTTAATATTACCAACACGGGCACCACCAGTACCTTTTTGTTTTTTAATCTTTCTACTAGATCCTGCTATTTCAGCTCTCTCTTTAGCTTTATGCGTTCCTTGACGACGATTTGCCAAGTGTTGCTTTACATCTAAATAGATTGCGTGATCATTTGGTTCAATACCAAAAATAGCATCTGAAAGAGTTACTTTCTTAGAAGTAGCTTTTCCTTTTGAGTCAAATACTGTTACTTCCATTAATTCTGAATTATTACGGTTGAACCTTTAGCACCAGGAATAGATCCTTTTACTACTATCAAATTCTTTTCAGTTAATACTTTAAGAATTTGAAGATTCTCAATCATCACTCGAACATTTCCTGTTTGTCCCGCCATACGCATTCCTTTGAATACACGAGCTGGATAAGAAGCAGCTCCGATAGAACCAGGAGCACGCAAACGGTTATGCTGACCGTGTGTTGCTTGACCAACTCCACCGAAACCATGACGTTTTACTACCCCTTGGAAACCTTTTCCTTTTGAAGTACCAACAACTGCAACGAATGCACCTTCCTCGAAGATATCAACATTCACTACATCTCCAAGATTTAAATCTGCAAATCCTTTAAATTCAGCTAATTTCGACTTTGGAGTCGTAGTTGCTTTTTTAAAGTGACCTTTCAATGCATTAGGAGTGTTTTTTTCTTTACGTTCTCCATAACCCAATTGAATTGCTTCATAACCATCTCGGTCTTGTGTTTTAACCTGAGTTACAACACAAGGACCAGCCTCTATCACTGTGCATGGTGTAGCCTTACCCTCGGCACTGTAGATGCTAGTCATTCCGACTTTTCTACCAATTATTCCCGGCATACTTTATTTATTAATTAAACTTTAATTTCTACGTCAACTCCACTAGGAAGTTCTAATCTCATCAATGCATCCACTGTCTTCGAAGAAGAACTGTAAATATCTAAAAGACGTTTGTATGAACATAATTGAAATTGTTCACGTGCTTTTTTCATTACGTGTGGAGATCTTAAAACCGTGTAAATTCTCTTGTGAGTAGGCAATGGAATAGGACCACTAACTACTGCACCTGTAGCTTTTACTGTTTTAACAATTTTCTCTGCCGATTTGTCAACCAAGTTGTGGTCGTACGACTTTAATTTAATTCTAATTCTTTGGCTCATCTAACTAATTATTAAGCTGTCACTTTTCCATTTACTTTTGCCATAACCGCATCTGCAACATTACGAGGTGCCTCTTGAAAATGAGAGAATTCCATCGTTGAACTTGCACGTCCTGAAGAGATAGTACGTAACTGAGTTACATAACCAAACATTTCAGAAAGAGGGATATCAGCTTTTACTACTTTCGATCCATTACGGTCATCTGTTCCTGTCATCATACCACGACGACGGTTCAAATCTCCTACAACATCACCCATATTAACTTCTGGAGTTAATACTTCCAATTTCATAATAGGCTCAAGTAATACAGGTTTTGCACTTTTCAATGCAGTACGGTAACACATTCTAGCACATATCTCAAAAGATAATGCATCTGAATCGACAGCATGGTAAGAACCATCTAACAACTCAACTTTCATTGCATCCATTGGGAAACCAGCTAAAACTCCATTTTTCATAGACTCTTTGAAACCTTTTTCAACTGAAGGTATAAATTCTCTAGGAATATTACCACCTTTTACTGAATTAATAAATTCAAGTCCTGTTTTTTCTGGGTTATCTTGTGGAGATATTTTAACTGAGATATCAGCAAATTTACCACGACCACCTGATTGTTTTTTGTATGCTTCTCTGTGACTAACTGTAGCAGTAATATTTTCTTTGTAAGCAACTTGAGGTGCACCTTCGTTCACTTCAACTTTAAACTCACGACGAAGTCTATCAACTAAAATCTCTAAGTGAAGCTCACCCATTCCTTGAATAATAGTTTGTCCAGAATCTGGATCAGTATTAACACGGAAAGTAGGATCTTCTTCAGATAATTTATTTAAACCAATTGACAATCTATCCATATCAGCTTGAGTTTTAGGCTCAATAGCTATACCGATAACTGGCTCTGGGAAATCCATTGATTCAAGTACAATTTGGTTTTTCTCGTCACATAAAGTATCTCCTGTACGGATATCTTTAAACCCAACTGCAGCACCTATATCACCCGCATCTAACATATCGATAGGGTTTTGCTTATTTGAGTGCATTTGGAATAAACGAGAAATTCTTTCCTTGTTTCCTGTACGAGGATTGTAAACGTAAGATCCTGATGGAATGCATCCTGAATAAACACGTACGAAACACAAACGACCAACGAATGGATCAGTTGCAATCTTAAATGCTAAAGCTGCTAATGGTTCATCATTACTTGGTTGTCTAACAATAGTTTCATCCGTTTTTGGATCAATTCCTTCGATACCTTCAATATCCATTGGAGATGGCATAAAAGCCATAACTGCATCCAACATAGTTTGAACTCCTTTATTTTTAAAAGCAGAACCACACATGATTGGTTGAATAGTCATATCAATAGTTGACTTACGAATTGCAGCATGCATTTCTGCTTCTGTAATCGAATTTGGATCTTCGAAGAATTTCTCCATCAAAGCCTCATCAGATTCAGCAACTGCTTCAACTAATTTCTCACGGTATTCAATAGCAGTAGGCATCAAATCAGCAGGAATTGGAATCTCAGTCCAAGTCATACCTTTATCTGCTTCATTCCAAGAAATACCTCTCATATTAATTAAATCAACTACTCCAACGAATTCATCTTCCGCACCGATTGGGATTTGAAGAGGAACAGGATTAGCTCCTAAACGCTCACGTATTTGATCAATTGTTTTAAAGAAGTCAGCACCTGCACGATCCATTTTATTAATGAAACCAATACGAGGAACTTTATATTTATTAGCTTGTCTCCAAACTGTTTCTGATTGTGGCTCAACTCCTGAAGAAGCACAAAATAATGCAACAGCACCATCTAGTACACGAAGTGAACGCTCAACCTCAACTGTAAAATCAACGTGACCAGGAGTATCAATGATATTCATTCTATACTCTTGATCTCTATATTTCCAAAAACAAGTTGTAGCTGCAGATGTAATAGTAATACCACGCTCTTGCTCTTGCTCCATCCAGTCCATTGTAGCTGCACCATCATGAACCTCACCAATTTTGTGAGAAATTCCTGTATAATACAAAATACGCTCAGTAGTTGTAGTTTTACCTGCATCTACATGGGCCATAATACCGATGTTACGCGTGAATGTTAAATCTCTTTTTGCCATCTTGAGTTAGAATCTAAAGTGAGAGAATGCTTTGTTTGCCTCAGCCATTCTTAAAGTATCTTCTTTTTTCTTGTAAGCAGCGCCCTCTTCTTTCGAAGCAGCGATTAATTCAGCAGCTAATCTATTAGCCATTGTTTTTTCATTACGCTTACGAGAATAACCAATCATCCATTTCATAGCTAAAGACTGTTTTCTGTCCTCACGAACTGGAGTTGGGATTTGGAAAGTTGCACCACCAACACGACGGCTTCTAACCTCAACGCTTGGAGTTACGTTTTCTAAACCTTTTTTAAATATATCTAAACCCGCAGTATCTTCTAATTTAGTCTCGATAATATCGATCGCATCATAAAAAATCTTGAATGCTAAAGTTTTCTTCCCGTCGAACATTAAGTTATTTACAAACTTTGTTACTAGAACCTCGTTAAAACGTGGATCTGGAAGGATGGTAATCTTTTTGGCTTTTCTTCTTCTCATCGTATTAAAGCTTTAAAATTATTTCTGTTTAGGTCTCTTAGTTCCATACTTCGAGCGACGTTGTGTTCTTCCTTCAACACCTGCCGTATCTTCAGCTCCTCGAACGATGTGGTATCTTACCCCAGGAAGATCTTTAACTCTCCCTCCACGAACAAGCACTAATGAATGCTCTTGTAAATTATGACCCTCACCTCCGATGTAAGCGTTCACTTCCTTACCATTGGTAAGACGAACTCTGGCAACCTTACGCATTGCTGAATTCGGTTTTTTAGGTGTAGTGGTGTAAACTCTTACACATACTCCTTTACGCTGCGGACAAGAATCAAGTGCTGCTGACTTGCTCTTTTTAACCACTGCTGTTCTGCCTTTGCGTACTAATTGTTGAATAGTTGGCATATAAACCTATTAACTTTTGTGAATAAATAAAACACCCCAAAACACTTTTTGGGACTGCAAAGATACTAGTTTTATTTTATAATCCTACTCTATCATTAAAAAAATCAAGTTTTTACACAATTAATTGTGCGTATCTTATTTTTTAGAGATTTAATTAAAACTAAAACTTATCTCAATATACAAAAAATATTTGATTATTAAAAATTTGATTACTTGGAATTAACTAATTCTTTAACTTTACGTTTTAATAAAGGACAAGGTCGATATCGATCTTCTCCATATTCTATAAATAAGTCATTAATTATTTGTAGAACATTTTCTAAACCTATCTCTTCAGCCCATTGAAATAATCCCTTAGGATAATTCACACCATTTGTCATTGCTAAGTCAATATCTTCAATTGAAGCTACATTATAGAACAATGCGTCAAAAGCTTCGTTGATTAGCATGGAAATTATTCTATCAAAAATTTGCCTCCCTACAATCTCATCTTTAATTGGTTTAGGCAATTCTAATCCTTCAGAATAATCATAATATCCTCTACCGGACTTTTTTCCGAAAAATCCAGCTTCAGAATGTCTTTTCTGAGTAAAAGATGGTTTAAACCTTGGGTCATAATAAAAAGAATGAAATATAGATTCTGTTACCGCATAATTAATATCATTACCTATATAATCCATCAAAGTGAATGGTCCCATTTTAAAACCTCCAATAGAAGTCATTGCCCAATCAATTGTTGCGAAATCCGCAATACCTTCCTCATAAATCCTTAATGCTTCTCCATAAAAAGGTCTAGCAACTCTATTTACAATAAAACCTGGAGTGTCTTTGACAGTGACTGATGTCTTTCCCCAACTATCAATCAATGATTTTGAATACGCTAAAGTTTTTTCTGATGTTTGAACAGCTGGAATAATCTCAACTAAAGGCATTAATGGTGCAGGGTTAAAAAAATGAATTCCGATAACTCTATTAGGAAATTCTAAAACCGATCCTATTGATGCTATTGAAAGTGAAGAAGTATTACTAGCTAATATACATTCTTCTGATACAATCTTTTCGAGCTGAGCAAGAACTGAATGCTTAACTTCTATCTTCTCAACAATTGCCTCAATTACAAATCCGCAATTTGATAAAGAATCAAAATTTGAACTATAACTAATTTTATTAATTATTTCAATCATTTGTTCAGGTGATAATTTTCCTTTTTCAATCAATCTTGTAAAAATAGATTGAAAATTAATTTTCGCCTTTTCAAGAGCAGCTTCATTAACGTCTACTAAAACAACTCTATGACCTGCCTGAGCAGCAACTTGAGCTATTCCAGCACCCATTGTACCAGCACCTAAAACTCCTATTTTAGCAATATTCATAATACATTATATATAATAAAAATTATTTACCCAAAAATATAGGCATTCTTTTTTCTAAAAAGGCATTTACACCTTCATTAAAATCGGATGTTAAACCCGCCTCAGTTTGTAAATCTTCCTCTACTAATAATTGTTCTGATAAATTATTTGAAAAACTTTGATTTACAGCTTTCTTAGTCAATCCTAATGCTTTTGTAGGCATTTTAGCAATATTTTCAGTGAATTTTAGTAGCTCAGATTCAAAAACATCATCGTCCAATACTTTATAAATTAAATTCATAGATTCAGCATCAACTGCAGAAACCTTATCTCCAGTAAACATTAAAGCTAAAGCTTTTTGGGAACCGATAATTCTTGGAAGAAAAAAAGTTCCTCCTGAGTCTGGTATTAAACCTATTTTAGAAAATGCCTGAATAAAACTTGCGCTTTTTTTTGCAATTGTGATATCACAAGCAAGCGCAATATTAGCACCGGCACCTGCCGCTACACCATTAACAGCAGCAATTATAGGTTTTTCAATATTTCTAATCCTTTCTATAATAGGATTATAATGATCCCTAACAATTACCCTCAATTCTGGACCGTTTGGATCAGTCGCTTCAGATAGATCTTGACCAGCACAAAATGCTTTACCTTCTCCTGTAATAACAATAACTCTTACTTGGTCATCTACGGCGCAATCATCTAACGCTTTTTGTAAAGAGAAAGCCATTGATTGATTAAAGGAATTGAAAACTTCAGGTCTGTTCAACCTAAGTTCACAAACTCCATTTAACTTAGAAATTAATATGTCCATTATTCAAATATTTTTGCTAATATAAGGATGTGAAATGAAATTTAATCAATTATTTTAAGGCAAAAAAAATTATATAAGCAAAAAAAATCCTGCAAAAAATGCAGGATTATATATATAATAATTATGAATTATCTTTTACCGTTTTGAATCATTCCAAAATCTCTATTATTAGGATCAATAATAGCACCTCCTCCAAGAACAGATTCATCAACTACATTAAAATCATCTCTATTATTAGGGTCAATTATGTTAACACCATCACTATCAACCCAAACTGGCACAACATCTTCACTTGTTAAAGAAATATTATCCTTAGAACAAGAAATAAATCCTAAAACAATAGAAAAAAAAACTATTTGATAAATCCTTAACATAATTAAATCACGTATAATAAACAAATATAATAAATATTCCCTAATCATCCAAATTTTCAAACGGTATTTTTAGTAATACTCTTGTTCCGCTAGAGTCATTATTATTATCATTTATTTGAAAAGGACCTATAATCTCAAAACCTTTATTAGATATTTTTTTGATTAAATCGATTCTTTTTGCTGTAATTTCCATACCTTGAGAACGATGATCTCCAGGTTTACCTTTTTTATTAAGGATACTATTCTTAATTCCTATTCCGTTATCATCAATCTGAATAGTTAAAATATTATGTTTTTCTTGAATAATAATTGAAATTAATCCTAATTTATTTTCGTTCGGTAAAATTCCATGAATAATGCAATTTTCAATAAACGGTTGTAAAAGCATAGCAGGTATAATAACAGAATCTGTATTTATACTTCCATGCTTAATTTCATATGTAAACCTTCCTGTAAATCGCATAGCTTCGAGAGATAAATATAACTCTAAACCCTCTAGCTCTTGAGTTAATGAAATCATATTCCCTTCTTCATTAGTGGAATCTAAATTTTTTCTAATTAACTTGGCAAAATTCGTAAGATATCGATTTGCTGATAATCTATCTTGAGAATTAATAAAATATTGAATGGAATTTAGAGAATTAAAAATAAAATGTCTATTCATACTAGCGTTTAACGATTTTTGTTCTAAAGACATTAATTTAGATTTATATTCAATCATTTCATTATTGCTTTTTTCTAATTCACGTTTAATTTTAAATCTAAAAAATTGATAGATTAATAGAATTATAACTGAACCTACACACATAAAAAACCACCATGTCATAAAAAATGCTGGTTTAATAACAAATGGTATTACTAAATCATTTGAAGACATTCCATTTCCATCAATCGTTTTTATATGTAAAATATATTTATCAGGGCTCAATCCTGTAAAAGAAATTATTGTATTTTTACTAGGTGGAGACCAATCTTCATCTAACCCTTCTAACCAAAATTGATAGTTTAAATCAGAGTGATTAGTAAATGAAATTCCATCTATTTCAAAAGTTAAATTATTCTTAGAATAGGGTAAAATTAATTCTGATGGTAAACCATGCATGTCAATTCTCTTACTATATTTTGAGTAAGGAAAGGCAGCATAATTCAATAATATTGATTTTAAATTAATTTTCGGTTTAAAAAAGTTTAATTTACGCCCCTCTTT
>CALPSU020000111.1 GCA_943326315.2 Chryseobacterium gleum | reverse complement strand
TATTCTTTGTCCAGTACATCTAACCATTCAAAGGCTTCTTCAATATTTCCGGAAGTATGTGTCAGCAGTTCTTTGAAGATATCAAACACTCTATCAAAATGTGAGATTTCTTTTGGAACGTGTTTACTGAAAATAAATCCTTTCCCTAAATCAAATTGAATTCCTTTCATACTATTCTTTTTTATAGTGATTGTGTACCATCTTTTTATCTAATAAATAACTTCCCCAAGATGCAATTTGAAAACCCTATTTACACCGATAGTAAACAATGTACTTTCTGGTAGCAAATTTTATAAATATAATCTAATTAAAACTCTTTTTCTTCAGAATTATCAGTAAATTATAATTTTTCATCTAAAGATAAATGTTTATATATTTTAAAAATATAAAATGTAATATTAATTGAATAAAAGCGAACTGAACCTTCTCGATTAATAGGATATAAGTTAAGCTATAAGCTAGGATTAAAACTTAGAGTTATGGCAACTGAAAGAAAAAAGTATGACAAGTCTTTTAAAAGAAAGGAAATAAGTTATTTACTCTAGTATTGTTAAATAAACCTTTCCAAAGTTAATTAACCAATCATTTTGAAATTAAAATGTAATATCCAGCAATCTGATACGTATTAATAATATAAACTTAAATTAAAAAAAATGAAAAATATAATTCTTACTGTGATTTTAATTTTAAGTGCTCATTTAAAATTAAAATCTCAAAGATATGTTTACACTGGAAAAGCATGGGGTATTAGTGCTTCAATTCACCCCATGACAACTTTTCATCAAAAAAGCGAAAAATACCAATTATATGCAATGTCAGGTTCAATAGCATTTTCAAAAAAAATATACAAAGGTATTTATCCTTCGGTTGGATATACTTTCACAAAGACAAACCAAGAAGTCAATTCAAACTCTAGAACACTTAATAATAGCGCTTTAAATTTTAACGAAGCACATTCTTTAAATTCAGGAATTCTAATTCAAAAACATTTATTGGTAACACAAAGTAGAAAAATTTCAACCGGTTGTTTTTGTCAAACTTTAAGCTTAATACTTTCTCCAGAATACAATTATATGATGACAAATGGAAGTAGAATTAATAAGTCAAAAGGTGAATTTGCTTTAAAAATGGGCGTTTGCCTATTTAATTCCTATTCAGGAAATGCTCCTAAATCGATTTTATGGGATTTATATTATAGAAAAGGCTTTACACCTATTGTTGCTTATGATGATCAAAATGGAAAACAACAATTTTACAAAGATGAAATTGGCATTCAATTGAGAATCATTTTTAGACAACGATATGATTTTTTCAAATAGAGTAAACTAAAAAAAATAGTGAGTTTTGTTTAAAACTAAATTTTATTCCTTCCAAATCAATGCTTAAAATCATCTAACTTTGTAGCCCCATAAAAAATGAGATGAACAAGGAACAAGAGAAAAAAATCAAGGATTTAATTGTGAAATACAACGATATTTTACTTGTTTCCATGCGGTTAGCTATTGCTGAAGATTTCGTTAATCTTATGCTACTGAACCGTGACGATTCCGATTTTGTTTTAAAGGATTTATTCAATAACAAGGAAGATTTTAATAAGCTTATTATGAAAGAATTTTTAAAACGAAATAGTAGTTCTGTTACGCATGAATTGAAATCTATGAAAGATACACTCCCTGATTTTAAGAGTAATTTAAGTAGGAAGAGATAAGTTAATTAAATATCATTCAAGAAATTTAGATTAATCAAAAAAAGCCCATAGTGGGCCTTTTTTTTGATTAATCGATATAAAATTAAAAGTATTACTTTTATTTCTTTTCATAAATCCATGCTGTTGGATTTACATTTTGTCTAATAGTAGGTATATCTTTCATAGCTTCTTCGTGAGTAGAATAAGTTTGATAACAAATTCTTATGTTACCGTCTTGATTAATACCAACTACCTGAGCATCATTAAATTGTTTTAATTTTAATTTATTTACTGCTTCCTCTGCGCGCGCGATTGTTTTGTAAGAACCTGCAATTATATAAAAGTTATTATTTGTATTTGACTGTATAAAAGTATTCACTTCTTTTTTAATTTTGTTTTTAAAAATCGGCTTCTCTTGAACTACAGTTTTTTGTATTTCTAACTTTTTAGCATGTTTTATCGGATCAGAGTGTTTTACTTTTTCAACATCTTTTACCTTTTCAACATGTTTTATCTCTTCAGGTTGTTTTACTTGTACGGAATTGTTCAACTGCTTAGGTGACTCAATTTCTTTTACAAGTTTGGTTTTTTCCATCGAGACTGTGTCAATTGTAATTTTTTCCGCTTTTTTATGAGGTTTTTCCTTTTTAATAAGGGTAACTTTCTTCTCTACTTTTGGAGCAACTGCAACTTCTTTTTCAATCTTAGTTGGTGAAAATTTATTCAATAAAGCAACATTAATAGTTCCATTAGTATGCAATAATATAGTGACAATAGCGGTTAATAATAAAATCAGTGATAAGGACATTAATACCTTAAAAGTTAAACTTTTTCCTTTTTTATTAATTACGCTTTCTACAACAATTTCTTTTTCAATAGATTCTAAAACATTATCCTCAATATTTTTAGATATGTTTATTTTTTCATATTCTATAGGAATTTCTGGCTCAATAATAACAGGTGGTGTGACAATGGATTGCTTTTCAATAAATTCTTCTGTTATTTTTGATTCTTTAATTTCTTCGTTAGAAAGTTCTTTGTTAGAATTAAGAAACACTTCTCTTTCTTCCTCTGAAATGTTATATTTTATGAAAATATTTTCAATTAAGTCATCTTCTTGTCCTTTATACTTTTCTAGTAATTCGGGCAACGCTGAAATTTTCTCAGGATTGTAGCGCTTATAAATACTTAAAATTACCTTTTCAGGATTTTTTATTTTGTTTTCCTTCTCGAAAATTATTAATTCTTCAAATTGATTTCCTGTAATTTCTTGTTCTGCAGTTAAAAGGAAAGAATCTCTTTCTGTATCAGAAATATCATACTTATTAAAAATACTTTCAATTAATTCATCTTCTTGACCTGAATATTTCTCAAGTAATTCTGGAACGGTTGAAATTTTCTCAGGATTGTAGCGTTCATAAACACTTAAAATAACTTTTTCAGGGTTTATTATTGTATTTTCAATAAAAATTGAATCTTCAAACTCATTTTCTACATAAACATCTTCTATAATTTCTTGTTCTGCAGTTAAAAATAAAAGCTCTCTTTCTTCATCAGAAATGTCATACTTACTTAAAATACCATCTATTAAGTCATCTTCTTGACCTGCATATTTCTCAAGTAATTCTGGAACCATTGAAATTTTATCAGGGTTGTATCGCTCATAAATACTTAAAATAACTTTTTCAGGGTTTATTATTACATTTTCTTTTTCAATATAAATTGATTCTTCAATCTCGTTTTCCGTAAAATAATCTTCAGAAATTTCTTCTTCAACAGAAATTAGAAACCCCTTTCTTTCTTCATCGGAAACATTATACTTATTAAAAATATTTTCAATTAAGTCATCCTCTTGGCCTTCATATTTATTAAGTAATTCTGGAACCGTATGAAGTTTATCAGGATTGTAGCGCTCATAAATACTAAGAATAATATTTTCAGCTTTTTTCATATCTAAATAATTTGTATAATAATAAAAACAAAAACCATAGAATAAAATATATTATACATTAAAATAATTATTCTATGGTTTTTGAGTATTAAAGAATTATAACTCAGTTTTATTTATTTTTTGTAAAGGTCGACCTGATTGTGTTTTAAATTCTTCTTTTCTTTTCACAACAAAATTAAGAAGCCAAACATTTTTAATAAGTTTACCAACATTTACTATCATTTCTAAAATCCAAGAAACTAAATTATTAATCATAAAGAATAACGTTTCTTTTGCAAATCGAATAGCACAAACGGATGAATACACTCCAAATAAGCTTGCGATATAGCCTGTAAAATCAGTATTTTGTGTTAAAGTATAAGTACAATAAATAAAACCTATAGGGTAAATTAATACTGAACAAGCATCAAAAATAAAATTTATTATATAGTTAAAATAAAATGAGAAAAGCGCATATTTTGAGTTGTTTTCATTGTAAGATATTGATTTTGAATCCCAAACCAAACTTATTCTAGCAGCAGCTTTACCCCATATCTTAATAGGTAAAATGAAGGGAATGTATACAAAAATATAATATAGTGACCCTAATAACGCCTTAAGAGCGTGCTCTTTAAAATTAAAATCTTCAGTTTTCACTTCAACTGCAATTTCTCTGTCTTGATTTTCCATAATGTTTTTTTTTATAATTCCTACTCTTTAGGCTTTTCAGCTTCGCCCCGTTTTTTTTAATGGGCTCTGGACTCCATTGTTTAATTAAATTTTAATTTTTTTTAAAAAAGTCAAACACAATGTTTACCATTAAGGTAATTTGTAGTTAGTTCGGTAAAAGTTATTAAATTGGCTTTCAGTTAAATAAAAACCTAAAAAATAACCGATCCTCAATAGCCATTTTTTGTTAAAATTAATATTTTTTTTGGAATACGTTCTTTTTATGAAAAAAAAAGGAAGATATATTTTTAATTATGAGAACTTTAAACGGTTGTTTTAAGATTTTTTAAAAAATACACATTTCGGTTGGTCTTATTCAGTTGAAAATAATATTCTTTTATTTAGCAGTATTTTCTAACATAGGGACAAAACTAAAATCCCCAAAATCTTGAACGTCCTCTGAGTCTTCAGAAGTTCTTGTAAGTACAACCATTTTCTGAATATTTCCTTCCCCTAAAGGTATAACTAGCTTCCCTCCTATTTTAAGTTGCTCCACCAAAGCAGGAGGTATAAATGGTGCGCCACATGTTACTAAAATATAATCAAAAGGAGCAAAAGTTGGTAAGCCTTTATAACCATCCCCATAAGATAATCTAGGATTGTAATTGAAATGATGAATGATGTTTTTAACTTTCATATACAATTCTCTTTGTCTCTCAATGGAATAAACTTTCGCACCTAATTCACAAAGTATGCAGGTTTGAAATCCTGATCCTGTGCCAATTTCTAAAATTTTATCTCCTTTTTTTACTTGCATTAATTGAGTTTGGAAGGCAACTGTGTATGGATGAGAAATTGTTTGACCTGCACCGATTTGAAAAGGCATATTACTATATGCTTGTTCGGTAAAAGCAAGATCTAAAAAAAAATGACGGGGTACAGCATCAAAAGCATCTAATATTCTTTGATCCGCAATCCCTTTTGAGCGCAACTCATCAATAAGTTGTCTTCTCATTCCTTTATGTTTATATGTATCTTTGAAATTACTATGCATAAAACAAAGATAACTCAATTGTTTAAAACTGAATCATTGTATTTTCCACATTGAACTGTTGATTTTTGAATTAAAATAAACAAGTAACTTTAAAATATTTAAGTATATTAATTATAAATATTATTTAAAATTAAATTATGGACTGTATTCAAATGGAGTTTTTCCCTTACCGATTAAATTTTAAATACCCTTTTAGGATTTCACATACAGAAAGAACTGGTACCGATAATGTTTATTTACTTCTCACATCTGGCAATTATTTTGGATGGGGAGAATGTGTTTTCGTTCCATATTATTCAGAAAATCTAGAAACCTTTAAAGAGTTAATTAAAAATATTAATTTCCCTGAAAAAATAGACAGCATTCCATTTTTCATAAATCAACTAAAAAATAACTTTTCTTCAAGTAATTTCGGCATTGCTTCAATTGACATAGCTCTTCACAATCTAGTAACTTCAATTACTAATAAATCAATTTCAGAACAATTCAACTTAGAAAATAAATATCAGGAAACTTCTTTCACAATTGGTATCTCTTCTGATATAGAAATGGAACAAAAGCTAAATGAAAACCCTAACATGAGTTACTATAAGTTAAAAGTTAATCAACTAGAAATTAGTAGGATTATTAATAAATTTTCTCAAATATCATCCAAACTTTTTACAATAGATGCCAATCAAGGATTTACGGATAGAAATGAAGCTTTGAGCTGGAGTTATAAATTAGCAGACAAAGGAGTAGTTTATTTTGAACAACCTTTTCATAAAGATGATTTAGAAAGCCATGCTTGGTTAAAAGCTAGAAGTCCCATTCCTATAATTGCTGACGAATCATTTCATACATATAAAGATTTAGAAAAAATAGTAAAACATTTCGATGGAATAAATCTTAAAGTAATGAAATGTGGTGGAATAATTGAAGGTGTGTCCTGCTTAAAACGTGCAAGAGAAATGGAATTAAAAAGTATAATTGGATGTATGAGTGAATCTAGTGTTACTTCAAATGCGTCAAAACAAATTTCAACTTTAGCTGATTGGGTTGATCTTGATGGTCCTCTATTAATAACAAACGACCCTTTTTCAACTCCAAGAACAAATCAAGAATTAATTCAACTTCTAACTACCAAATAATTATTTTAACCAATTTAAACTTCTAGAATACATAAATATAAAAATCCCTGAAAGTACTGTATTCCAAACTACTACAAAAGTAGGAACACTTGTTGGTGAAACAAATAAGTAAATTTGCCCGATTCCTATTAGAGAATAGATTATGTAAAAATGGAATCCAATTTTAAAACCTTGCCACATTTTTAAAACTCCAAAAAAACCTACGATAGCAGTAATTAATGTTAAAATTGTTACATAATAAAAACTAGAATTTAAACTTTCCGACATAGGAATAAGTTTTTTAACAGATAAAATCCAATATTCACCTGCATCTAATTCAACTAATTTAGTGACAGTTTTTGTAATTTCAACTTTTTGATTTAACAAATCTTCATCTGAAACTGGTCCATTAAAAAGCTGACTGACACCTCCTAAAAAGCTTAAGCCAATACTTATTAAACTTAATATACAAACTATCTTTAATAATTTTGGCCTAGGTTCTTTTTGATTAATTTCCTCTATTTGGTATCCTTGTTCCATTTTTAATTTTTTAGTGAAATTACTTCAAATTTATTTAATTCGATTAAAAAAACATAATTGATATATTCGAATCAGAATAACTACACATCAAAGTATAGGTTGATATAAATCATATTTTCATAATGACAATAATCATCTTTCAAATAAAAAAGTATTTAAATATTTGCATATAATTTAAAAAATTAAAGCAATGAATACAGAAATAAACTCTTCAGAATTAGATCAGAAACGTCATGGATTAATCTCTATAATCATTCTTATTATTGGATGTTTAGGAGGAATAACAGTTGGCTATAGAGCGGTTGAAAGTGTCTTTACACTTTCTTTAGTTATTATACCAACCATGACAACCTTAAGTTTATTACTAGCTGTCGCACCTATGAAATGGATAATTAAAATGGCTACAATTACTGTTTCCATTGATTTACTTCTTTTAATTTATTTCTTTTTCACTACAAAATAAGATTATATATTTATTTGAGGTTTCACTTTTTTCTTAAAATGTTATACTACTTTTGAGAAAAAAAAATGAAATTCTTAATTCCAGCGATTTGTATATTTTTCCTATTCGGTTCTTGTCAAAAAAAGAAAATAGAGGAACAGGCAAAAAAAGATAAAACTATAATTACAGAATACTTAAGTAAACACAATATAAATGCTATTTCCACTAGTTCAGGATTGTATTATAACATTGAAAAAGTTGGTGTAGGCGCAAAACCTTTATCTACTTCTCAAGTTAGAGTTTCCTATAAAGGTTATTTTTCAGATGAAACTATCTTTGACGAAAGCGATGAACAAGGTGTAATTTTTGGCCTAGAATCTGTAATTAAAGGATGGACAGAAGGTATTCCTTATTTTAACGAAGGGGGCTCAGGGAAATTGTATATTCCTTCATCACTTGCTTATGGTACGAATGGAACAACTGGTATTCCAGCGAATTCTGTACTTATATTCGATATTAAACTTTTAGATGTTTATTAGAGAATTCTATAAATTTTTAAATTAATTCTATTCAGTATCAATTATTAATTCAGAAATAGAATCTTCCGTAAAGTATAAATTAGCTACTTCAAGTAACTCTGAAGCTGTCAGCTTAT
>CALPSU020000110.1 GCA_943326315.2 Chryseobacterium gleum | reverse complement strand
GCTGATATTTATGTAATGGACGAGCCATTTGTCGGGGTTGACGTTGCTACAGAAAAGACGATTTTAGAATTGTTGATAACGATGAAAAATGAAGGCAAAACTGTAGTAATAGTTCATCATGATTTACAAACGGTTTCGGATTCATTTGATTATCTAGTTTTATTGAATACACGTTTAATTGCTCATGGCCCAACTAGAGAAATTTTGACAGAAGAAAATTTACAAGCAACTTATGGTGGTCAATTAAATTTACTTTCTAAAATGAGAGATTTAATAAAAGATAAGGATTTTCCAATGCGTGAAAAAGGTTTTGAAGATAAATGATGGAAGGATTAACATATTTTTTTACAGATCCAATTGCTCAAAAAGTAATTCTTGGTGTCGCAATTATAGGAGCTATTTCTGGTGTTGTAGGTACTTTTTCATTTCTAAGAAAAAAGACTTTGATAGCAGATGCTATTTCTCATGCAGTTTTACCTGGTGTATGTGTCGGTTTTATGTTTGCAGGTACAAAAGATCCTATTACACTTATGATCGGGGCTTTGGTGATTGGTTGGTTTTCCGTTTGGCTGATTGATAATATTACTCAAAAAACTAAGTTAAGTGAGGATACTGCAATTGCTCTTGTTTCAACTTTGTTTTTTGCGATTGGCTCCGTTTTATTATCTATCATTTCTAAAAGTCAGAACGCCGAACAATCAGGTCTGAAAAACTTTCTTTTTGGAAAGGCAGCTACAATGACCACTTTTGATGTCCAAGTTTTTTCAGTAGTATCAATAGTAATTTTAGCAATTGTAATTTTTTGTTTTAAACCTTTTCAGTTGGTTTGCTTTAATATTGAGTTTGCAAAATCAATCGGAATAAAAGTTAGAAGAATAGAGTTTTTGTTATCTACTTTAACTGTTTTAACTGTTGCAATTGGAATTCAAGCAGTTGGTGTTGTTTTAATGTCCGCTTTATTAATCGCTCCTGCAGCTTCTGCTCGTTACTGGACAAATAAATTACCTTTTATGGTTTTGATTTCAGCATTCTTTGGGATGCTTTCTGGAGTTTTGGGAGTTATTTTTTCAACTGTTAAAGATAACATGCCAACAGGGCCCTGGATTGTTTTTTCTTTATTTTTATTTACTTTTTTGACCTTGATTTTTGCACCTGAGAAAGGTTGGTTTTCTATTCAGAAAAGAAATCGAAGGAACATTCGCAAAATAACCGAAGAAAATATTTTAAAAATTATTTATCAGTTAAAAGAGCAGGGGATTATAGACGTTTCATTTAAAGATATTTTAGCAAAAAGAGCTATGGATACAGATACTTTAGAAAATAATTTAATGCGATTGGTTAATTTAGGATGGTTAAAAAAATCGTCTGAGTTATTTTCATTGTCAGAAAAAGGAGAAGTAGAAGCATCTAGAATAGTACGCTCTCATCGTTTATGGGAATTATATTTAACCAAAAGAATGAATTTTAAAGATGACCATATTCATGGAACTGCTGAAACAATTGAACATTTAATTACTCCCGAAATTGAAAAAGAATTAATTAAAGAATTGGATTTTCCAACTTCTGATCCTCATAATAAAGAAATACCTTACGAATGATTGGATTAAATGATATATTAACATTGATTACAGCTTTATTAATTGCTTGGAGCTGTTCTCTTTTAGGCTGTTTTTTAGTGTTGCGAAAAGTCGTGATGGTAGGAGATGCAATTTCACACAGTGTTTTGCCAGGTATTGTGATTGCTTATTTAGTGAGTTCAAATTTTAATTCGAGTTTTATTTTAATTGGCGCTGCTTTTTTTGGTGTTTTTACTACGTTTATTATTGATTTTTTTCATAAGAAATTGAAACTACAGGAGGATGCTTCAATCGGAATTACTTTTACCTGGTTGTTTGCTTTAGGAGTTATTTTGATTGCTTTATTTACAGATGGAAATGCTGATTTAGATCAAGATTGCGTTTTGTTTGGAGAGCTGGGTACAACATTTTTGGATAAGATTATTTACGATGGAAGGCTATATGGAACAAGGAGTATGTTAATGATATTACCTGTTTTTGGTTTAGTTGTTTTATTTGTAGTATTTGGTTACAAAGGTTTACAATTAATCTCTTTTCATGAAGAATTTGCAAAATCAAAGGGGATTAATGTTGGTTTTTGGCATTATACATTTATGGCTTTAGTAAGTGTTACAACGGTAATGAGTTTTGAAAGCGTAGGAGCTATATTAGTTGTAGGTTTATTAGTTATTCCGCCAGCGACTGCTTATTTATTAGTAGAAAGATTAATCCCTATGCTTTGGACTTCCTGCTTGACTTCTACAATAGCATGTGTTTTAGGTTATTTTTTCTCGATTTATTTTGATGTGTCAGTCAGTTCTATGATTATTGTTGTTTCGGGATTAATATTTTTCATGATCTTGATTTTTAAAAAAATAGAATCTGTTTTCAAAAAAAAAGTAATTGAAAATTCTATTTATTAGAACAGAAATAAAAGATTAGAAAAATTTAACATTTTTTTGAATTAAAAATTTGGATAATTAGTTTTTAAATAGCTATATTTGTACCATACAATTCATAGTTGTAAGTTAGGTTTTATAGTTTTAGCAGAATTACAAAAAGAGGAACAAGATTCAATAGATTTTGTTCCTCTTTTTTGTGTTTTAAACTTTTTTAATTAAAATAGATATCAAGTCTTACATTTGAGGGTTAGGTTTTAAATTAACTTTAATAGGAATAGATTTTTATTCCTCTATTTTTATTATGTAAAAATTCCTAAATAACTAATAACCCATGATCTCTTAATTGGGCGATAGTAAAACTTTTCCAAAAGATATTGAAGTCACCAAGTTTATTAGTATTAAAGCTTTTTTCTAAAATTTCAAAAGTTTTAGAGTTTTTAGAAGTTACTGAAATATTTTCAAGTATTTCATGAATCCATTTTCCTAAATCTTCTTTTACATTTATTTCAACATCTTCTTTCTTCGTGCTGAAATGAAGCGAAGCCATGTTCTGATTTTTTCCTTTTTTAGATTTGGTATAATATCGAATTGAAGGAGTATTACTTAACCAAAAGATTTTTGAACTCGGTTTTATTTCTTTTTCTTCGTCAATTTCTATACATTTTTCAATGAAGTTTTTCGGAATAATTGTTCGCGGTATTTTGAAGTTAAACCATTGTTGAAGTGGTAATTCAAATCCAATTCCATGCATATAATTGAAAAGAGATTTTTTCAAACCGTCACTAAAATTTGAGTGGACACATCCTGTTGGGTCGGAATGATATAAGTCGTTATTTGCAAAAGTTCCTATTTCAGGAATTGTATTCGTTACCTTAAATTTTTCAGGATTTAATCCTACTGGACTATGAGCTGTCATTGCAAATTGATGCCAAAAACCAGATTGTACAGCTCCAATTTCTAATAACTGTCTAACAATTTCAAGGGAATCTCTTGTTTCTTGTTCTGTTTGTGTTGGAAATCCATACATTAAATAGGCATGAACCATGATTCCTGCTTGCGTGAAATTATCCGCTACTTTAGCAACTTGTGCAACATTAACTCCTTTTTCTATTAGTCGAAGTAAGCGATCCGAGGCAACTTCTAAGCCTCCAGAAATAGCTATACATCCTGAAAAAGCCAAAAGTTTGCATAAGTCGTATGTAAAGCTTTTTTCGAAGCGAATATTGGTCCACCAAACAACAGTTAAATTTCTTCGAATAATTTCAATGGCAACTTCTCGCATTAATGCAGGAGGTGCGGCTTCGTCTACAAAGTGAAAACCATTATTTCCAGTTTGTTCTATCAATTCTTCAATTCTATTTACCAGAATATTTGCAGTTGTAGCTTCGTATGTTTTAATATAATCTAAAGAAATATCACAAAAAGTACATTTTCCCCAATAACAACCATGTGCAAGTGTTAATTTATTCCATCGACCATCGCTCCATAATCGGTGCATTGGATTTGCAATTTCAATTACAGAAAGATATTTATCTAAAGGTAGATCTGAGTAGTCAGGAGTTCCAACATCTTTCTGTTTGAAATCTGGAGTTAAGGAACCATTGATGTAAGAAACTTCATTATTAATTAAAACTAATGTCCTTTTTAATTCGTTAATTTCTCTTTTTTCTTCTAAATGTTCAATTAAATTTAAGATTGGCGTTTCACCATCATCCAATGTGATAAAATCAAAGAAGTTGAAAACGCGAGTATCTTTTAATGAGCGTAATTCTGTATTTGCATAACCTCCGCCAAGGGTTATTTTTATTTCTGGATAATTAAACTTAAGCCATTGCCCACATTTGAAAGCGCTATATAAATTTCCAGGAAAAGGAACTGAAATTGCAACTAAAGTCGGTTTCTCCTTTTCAATTTTTTCTCGAAGTAAATCCAATAATATAGAATCGATATAGGTGTTTTCTTTGTTCAAAGCAGAATTTAGCTCGTCAAAAGTAGAGGCAGATCTGCCAAGTCTTTCTGCGTAGCGACTAAATCCAAAATGAGGGTCGATTGCTTCAATAATTAAATCAGAAATATCCTCTAAAAATAGTGTAGCAAAATGTCTAGCCTTGTCTCTAATCCCCATAGTTCCGAATGCCCATTCAAGGTCCTCTAGTTGCTCAAATCTAGAAGCTTCAGGAAGATAATTTCTTTCGCAAATTAAATGGGCTAAGGTTGGGTTTTTATCGTGTAAAAATGAAATAACTGGATCGATACATTTAATATAATCATTTTGAAGATTTACGATTCTTCTACAATTTGGGTTTAATTCCGAATTTTTTATTTCAATTGTATCGAAAAGTTTTTTTAATCCAGTTGACGAAAAAAGTTTTAAAATCACTTCTATTCCCAAGTCTGTTTGAAAGGATGAAATATTTTTAGTATTTAAAAAACCTTTTAAATAAGCCGTAGCAGGGTAGGGGGTGTTTAGTTGAGTAAACGGAGGGGTGATGAAAAATACTTTTTGTTTCAAAATTCGAATCTTTATTGTAAAATTAAGAAACAGTTTTGAATAAATACTTCAATATGTTTGATTTAAAAAATGTGTAAAACTCTTCAAAATTGAGAGAGAGATTATCAATTATGTAATTAAATTTATAAAAAAAACGAGTATGAAATTTTTTATTGATACAGCAAATTTAAACGATATTATAGAAGCAAATGATTTAGGGATATTAGATGGTGTAACAACTAATCCAACTTTAATGGCAAAAGAAGGTATTACTGGAGATGCTAATATTTTGAAACATTATGTTGCTATCTGTAATATTGTGGATGGAGATGTTAGTGCAGAAGTCAATTCAATTGATTTTGAAGGAATGATTCGTGAAGGAGAGGCGCTTGCAGCACTTCATAAAAATATTGTCGTTAAAATCCCTATGATTCTAGAAGGGATTAAAGCAATCAAATATTTATCAAAAAAAGGAATTAGAACAAATTGTACTTTGATTTTTTCGAGTGGACAAGCTTTGTTAGCTGCAAAAGCTGGAGCTACTTACGTTTCGCCATTTATAGGTAGATTAGATGATGTGTCTACGAATGGATTAGATTTAATTGCTCAAATTAGATTGATTTTCGATAACTATTGTTTTAAAACTGAAATTTTAGCTGCTTCGGTAAGACACCCAATGCACATAATAAATTGTGCTGAAATTGGTTCTGATGTAATGACAGGTTCATTGAGTTCGATCAAAGCATTAGCAAAACATCCATTAACTGATTTAGGGTTAGAACAGTTTTTAGCAGATTACGCAAAAGGAAATGTGAAGTGATATTTATATCAAAAAAGCTCGAAGAAATAAATCTCCGAGCTTTTTTAATATTCTAAATTGAAACTAATTAATTGATTTCGTTATAAACCTCAATCTCTCAATCTCAACCTTAATCTAATTAATAATAAATCGCTCTTCTAACTTGAGCAACATATTTAGCTAAACGAATAACTTGTTTTGTATATCCAAACTCATTATCGTACCATGCGTATAAAACTACATTCAAACCATCTGTAGAAACGATAGTCGCTTTTGAATCAAATACTGAACAACATGTATTTCCAATAATATCTGAAGAAACCAATTCAGGATCAACTGAATAGTATATTTGATTTACTAATTCTCCATTTAATGCAGCATCTTTTAATATTGCATTTATTTCATCTACTGTCGTTGGTTTGTCTATTTGTAAACTTAAGATCGCTAACGAACCATTCGGAGTAGGTACACGAACAGCATTTGCAGTCAATTTATCTTTCAAGTGAGGAATTACTTTTGTTACTGCAGCTCCTGCTCCTGTAGATGTTATTACCATGTTTACCGCAGCTGAACGACCTCTACGAGAACTTTTATGCATATTGTCCAATAAGTTTTGGTCATTTGTATATGCATGAACAGTTTCGATGTGTCCTTTAACAACGCCTAATTTGTCATTAACAACTTTCAATACTGGGGAAATTGCATTTGTTGTACAAGAAGCAGCAGAGAAAATACTTTCATTTTCTAAGTCTAACTCTTCTTGATTTATACCATAAACAATATTTGGAATTTCTTTACCTGGGGCAGTTAATAAAACTTTAGATACACCTTTCGCTTGTAAGTGACGAGATAAAGCTTCACGATCTGTAAAAACTCCTGTATTATCAATTACTAACGCATTATCAATTCCGTAAGCTGTATAATCAACATCTTCAGGATTACTTGAGTCAATCATTTGAACGATTTGACCATTGATAATGATAGCTTTATTTTCTAAATCTTCTTCAACAGATCCTTTGAATGCACCGTGAACAGAATCATTTCTTAATAATGCAGCTCTTTTAATAATATCTTTATCTGAAGATCCTCTTGTTACGATTGCACGTAATCTTAATTGTTGACCTTTTCCTGCTTGTTTAATTAATTCACGAGCTGCTAAACGACCAATACGACCAAATCCATACAAAATCACATCTCTTGGCTCTGAGCTTTCATCTTCCGATTGACCAATATTTGATAATTTTTCAATTAAGAATTCAGCTTTACTATCGTATTTTTCTTGTTCTGCTAACCATTCACTTGCTAATTTTCCAATGTCTAATTTAGAAGGAGCTAAGTTTAATTTCAATATTTCTTCTGCTAATTCAGAAGTTGTGAAAATGTCAATTGGTTTATTTACAACTTTACGAGCATACTCGTGTAAATTTAAAATTTCAGATATTGTAACATCTGTTAAGTGATTACGGAAAAGAACTAATTCTATTCCTTTGTCGTACAACAATTGTCCTACTTTGCTTGTTAATTTTACTGCTGCACGTTCTCTTGCTACGTGAGATTTTAGTACTGTTTCGTAACCTAAATCAGTTGCCATTTTTGTTTTTGTTTTGATATTAATATATGTTCTTATTTAAAAAAGATTAAAGCAAAAAAGGCTACCCACATTAAGTTGGTAGCCTTTTTTATTTTAGCCTAAATATGCCTTCAGTAATTTATTTCGAGAAGTGTGTCTCAATCTTCGGATTGCTTTTTCTTTAATTTGTCTTACACGCTCACGTGTTAAATTAAATTTCGCTCCAATTTCTTCCAAAGTTAAACCGTGGTTCATTCCAATTCCGAAAAACAAACGAATAATTTCTCTTTCTTTATCAGTTAAAGTACTTAATGAACGTTCAATTTCTTTTTGAAGTGATTCTGCCATTAAAGCATGATCCGCTTTCGGAGAATCTGGATTTGCCATTACATCCATCAATGTTCCACCATCTTCAGCTGAAGATAAAGGAGCATCCATTGAAACGTGACGACCAGAAACACTTAAACTTTCTTTGATTTTATCCTCTGGAACTTCTAATGCTTCAGCTAATTCTTCAGCAGAAGGTTGACGTTCAAATTCTTGCTCTAATCGAGAAAATGCTTTGTTAATTTTATTCAAAGAACCAACTTGATTCAGTGGTAAACGAACAATACGAGCTTGCTCAGCTAATGCTTGAAGTATAGATTGGCGAATCCACCATACAGCATAAGAGATAAACTTGAATCCACGAGTTTCATCAAATTTTTGAGCAGCTTTTATCAAACCTAAATTACCTTCGTTGATTAAATCTGGAAGTGTTAATCCTTGGTTTT
>CALPSU020000109.1 GCA_943326315.2 Chryseobacterium gleum | reverse complement strand
GGAAGTATAAGCTTAGCTGTATTATTAGGATATCTAATGATAAAAACGATAAAAGATACGAATCAAATTGGATTCATTCTTTTCTTTGCAGTTTACGGAATAGATTCTGTATTTACAATATTTAATAGAATTAAAAATAAAGAAAATATTTTAAAAGGACATAGAACCCATTTATACCAATATTTAGCAAATGAGATGAATATATCTCATGTTTACGTTTCTTTAATATATGCATTTATACAATTAATTATTAACATAACTGTTATATACCTATTCAAAATAAATCAGTTAACATACCTAAATATAATTATTTATATTTCCCTGCTTTCTACAATATATACATTAATAAGGTATAAACTCATTAAAAAAATAAATACAAAGAACTCATTGTTAACAACTAAACCTTAAAATAATCACTAAAAATAGTCTTACTCAAAATAATAAGTATATTTGTCAAATATTTAAAATAGTTAAACAAGTAAATAAATAAAGTAGTAAATTAAACAAAAATGAAAATGAAAAAAAACGTAACAATTGCTTTAACAGCTTTTTTGATGTTTGCAGGATCTTTTAACCTAAATGCGCAACAAGACTCTTCTTCTTCAAAACTTCCATTCGGACAATGGTTGACAAAAACACCATGGTTAGTAAGTTTTGGTGGTTCAATAATATTTGATGATCTTAATAAAGATGATTTATTTAAGAACCCGTTACATCAAAAATACATTCCTGCTAAATTTACAGCTGAGAAAGTATTAAAAAAAGGATGGAGTTTAGAATTCGCTTTTACATCAACTTCTTTGCAACCTCATAATTTTTTAGCTATTGATTTAAATGGGAAATACGATTTAAACAAAAAAAATGCTTCAAAACTTGATTTATTTGCAGTTGTTGGTTTAGGATATACTTTTAGAAATTTATATCCTGGAACTAGTTTAGATATTAACAACACACACCAAGCAAATTTCAATGCTGGTTTAGCTGGAAACTACTGGTTATTTCCAAATATGGGTATAACTGCACAAGGAATAGGAAAAATTGGTCCAAACAACCATCTACAAGCATCTCTAGGTCTTGTTTTCAAAATTGGTAACTGTGCAGCTCCTAAATGCGAAGTAACTCCTAAAACTCAAGAAGCACAAGATGCTTTACAACATTTAAGAGGAATCATTAACAAATAAAAACAAAATAAAGATGAACAAACTATATATATTAGTTGGGTTTACGCTTAATTTTTCGTTGTTGTTTGCACAAGAATGTAATAAAAACGTATACTCCGAAGATGAGGCAATGAAATTGTCTGCTTACGGTAAAAACTTAGAGAAATCAATTTTAGAAAAGAATCCTGCAGATACTGCTTTAATAGCAAGATTACAAGGTGATTTTTCAAGTGATTTATGTGGTTATACTGATGATGAGGCTGTAAAGCTTTCAAACTATTTAAAAGCTCTTGAAAAACAAGATTCTATTAATAAAATAGTTGCTGAACCAGTTATTGAGACAACAATTGAAAAAGTTAAAGAAACCGTTAATACAGAAACAGTTGTTGAAAAACCTTCAACACCAACTTCAAAAACTATATCAGCTGTTGAAACACTTTTATTTGCATCAGGTAGCGCACAGTTAAAAGTAGCTAAATTGACAGCAATCGTTAATCAATTAAAAGCTGATTCAAAATTAACTGTAAATATTGATGGTTATACTGATACGGATGGTTCTGATGAGTTAAATATAGCTTTATCTAAAAAGAGAGCTAAATCAGTAAAAGACTATCTAATTTCTAGAGGAATTAAAGCTGATAGAATTACAACAAATGGTTTTGGTAAATCAAATCCTATTGCTGATAATAATTCACCAGAAGGTAAAGCACAAAATAGACGTGCTACAATTTCAGTGAAATAATTGAGTAAATATTTAATATTAAAACCGTTTCTTTCGAGGAGCGGTTTTTTTTGTTTTAAAATTTACCCCTTCTTTACAAAAAAATAAATGATAAATGATTTCTATTCGGAAATACCTTAAAATTCTCGGGGCAAAGTTAAATTTTACTTTATGTTATGATTTCTTTTTGAATATTAAAACTCGGGATTTTAAAATCCCCAATGAGTTTTATACTTACCAATTCAATTTTTACTTAAATTAATGAAATGTGTTTAACAACTGGTTACTAATAATTATATAAGACGAATTTATGAGAAAACTTTTCAATAAGATAACCCCATTTTTTATATTAACATTTTTAGGGCTAATAGCTTCAATTATTGAAATTGTAATAATACTTATATCAAAAGATAAAGGAGAACTGGCAACAGGTATTCTATTAGTTATTGCAATTTTATTATGCAGTTTTTTACTTATAGATAGGTATTTAATTAAAAAATTTGATTGCAAAAAAATAATATTGTCAGAAATAATTGTGTTATTATTTTCACCCTTTATAGTACTATACACTTGCAGAGAAACAAAAATAATAATCGAAACAAAGCAACCATACTTTGTTTTAGTTTATTCAGACAAAGGAATAAGTAAAGAAAAAATTAAATCAAGTGGACTATTTGATAATTCATTAACTTTAAAAAAAGAGATTATAATTAGACTGAAATATGATTTATTAAACGAGAAAAATTTTAGCGTAAACCCGTCTATTTGGAATAGCCATAAAAAAAAAGTGTTGGATACTATCGTGAACTTTAAAATTATTAAAATTGAAATGTATTCTAATAATTTATCAGATGAAGCTAGAGATAGTATTTTTAAAAAATTACTACTAACAGATATTATCCAAAATTAGATATTATACAGCTATTTAAATTATAAACTACATCTAAAATAAAATAGTTACCTTGACTTTCCTTAAAATCTAGAGTCAATGTAAACCTAAGCTATTCTGCTAAGATCTGATTTTGAAGGCAAGTCCATGAAAACATATATCATTCAACTATAGTTGTTAAGGTTTGCTTTGTTTGAGCACTAAAATAACCTAAAGCACCACCAGAAATATTACTTATAGGATTTGAGGGTGTAGCTGACCCTCTCTGAGGATCATTAAGACTCAATGAAAAGAAATATTTGTAAACATTTCTATCTATGCACTTCATAGTTATTCTAACACTATCTTTAGGTAAGAAAGCTCTAATTGTTCCAAATAAAGGTTGTTGCGTTTCTACGCCATCGGAATATACATCATCTATTGGCATAACAGTAGAATCTTTTACCCATCCTAAATTATCTTTTGCACTTTTAATGTACAAATCAAACAAATAATTATTCTGAAAACCTGCAGGATCGTGTCTTATTGGCACAGGTGATTTAGCTCCATTTCCGGCAAAATTATTATCAATAAAAAAAATATAATCTAAATTAACACGTTTAGGTATAGTTGAAGATGACGTATAAATTTTTCCTTCACTTTCTACTTTAAGCATATAAGTCCTACCCTCTAGCCCCTTAATTTTAAATTGAGTAGAAGAATATACACCTTCTGAAACTTCTGTTAAAACTTCTGATGCACCGAATTCATCCGAAATGGTAACAACCGCTCCCTTAACATTTGGAAAAGTATTCAAACCTCCAAAAAGTGTAGATTTAGAAATTTTTATAGTATGAAGTGAATCTCCTTCATTTAGCTCACCTTCAATTACTATAATAGGATTAGAATCTTTTAAATCAATATTAATTACTTTCTCACAACTAATAAAAATTAATGACGTGAAAATAATTAAAAAAAAATGAAAACTATTTATATTTTTTATCATAATTATAAAAATTTAAAGTTATAAGATATTGATGGTATCATTTTAAACAAACTTAATTGAATAGCTTCCGTTTTGGTATGATCTGCAGATTCTTTAAATGAAATACTATATGCATTCTCATGACCATACACATTAAAAATTGAAAAATTAAAACTACTTTCATATTTGTCTGTTTGCTTTTTATACCATGTCAATGCTATATCCATCCTATGATATGCTGGCATTCTTCCACCATTTCTTTCTGTATACATCCATTGAACTTGATTATTAATATAATACTTACCGGATGGCAAAGTAATAGCGCTACCAGTATAATAAACAAAAGTTGCTGAAAGAGTTAACTTTTTATTTATATCAAAAATTCCAACTACCGATAAATCGTGTCTACGATCTTGTTTTGCTGAATACCAAGCATTGTTATTAATTCCGTCAATTTGTTTTTCAACCTTAGCCAATGTATAACTAACCCAACCTGTAAATCTACCTTCTGTTTTTTTGAAATAAGTTTCTAATCCATAAGCTCTTCCTTTTCCAAATAGTAATTCACCTTCTAATAAATCATTTGCTTGGGTATTTGCTCCATCTCTATAATCAATTTGATTTTGCATCTTTTTATAATAAGATTCAATACTAAATTCATACTTATTATCTTTCAAATTCTTAAACCAACCTAAGCTAATTTGATCTGAAATTTCAGATTTAATATTCTGACTACTCGGAATCCAGATATCTGTAGGATTATCACCTGTAGTATTAGAAATTAAGTGAATATTTTGAACATTTCTTGTTAAACCGGCTTTAATAGACGCAGATTTAGAATAAGTAAAACTTGTTGTGATTCTAGGTTCTAAATTGTAATATGTTTTTATTGCATTATTTTGTGCATAGGTATTTGTTGTTGCTAAAATACCATCATTTGAATACGAATAAAATTTCCCTCCATTTCCTAACAAGGTAAAAGCTGTTGCTCTAATTCCATAATTAATATTTATTCTTTCTGTTGCAATCCAGTCGTTAGAAAGATAAAGTGCATTTTCAAGGCTCAACTTAGGTTTTTGTCTAACAGTATTTGCTCCTTCTGCACTTGACTCAATCTGACCAGGAATAATACTATGATGAATTGCATTGATACCAAATTTTATTTTATTTCTTGAGTTTGGAAAATATTGAAATTCTTGTTTTAAATTATAATCTTGTAAAGTTGAATTAATTGATATATCAACATTATTAGAATTTATACCGATATTATAAACATAATTACTTGCAATAAAAGATGTATTTGAAAACAATTTTTCATTTATTATATGATTCCAACGCGCTGTTCCTGTTATATTTCCCCAAGTCAAACCAAAACCTGTAACTCCTAACTTGTCCCTACCAAAATAACCTGACAAATACAATCTGTCCTTTTTTGTTAATTTATAGTTGATTTTAGCATTTACATCGTAAAAATAAAGTGTACTATTTTTTAGAGATTCTTTATCTGATAATTTCAAGAACATGTCAACATAAGTTCTTCTAGCAGATATTAAAAAAGATGATTTGTCTTTTTTAAGCGGTCCTTCTATATTTAATTTAGAAGAAATCAAACCCAATCCACCACTAACTCTAAATTTTTTATTATTTCCTTCATTCATTCGAATATCTAGTACAGATGCTAATCTACCCCCGTATTGTGCAGGTTGAGTTCCTTTAAATATTGTCGCTGTTTTAATTGCATCACTATTAAAAGTAGAGAAAAAACCTAATAAATGAGACGCATTATAAACAGGTGCTTCATCTAGCAGAATCAAATTTTGATCTGACGAACCTCCTCTAACATAAAAACCAGAACTGCCATCTCCCCCACTCTTAATCCCAGGTGTTAATTGCATCGTTTTTATAATGTCTTTTTCGCCGAAAATAACAGGTACTTTGGATAACTGTTTCATATCTAAAATTTCTACACCAGACTGAGCACTTCGAACATTATCATCCTTCTTTTTAGTTGAAACTACAACTTCATCAATTTGTTTTGTTGGAACAAAAAGTTCCATATTTAATGTTGTGTTTTCAATTAAATTAATTGTTTGGTATTTTATTTCATAACCAAATGAAGAAATTTCTAATGCATAAGTCCCTTGGGTTAAAGTCAAAGAATAAAATCCATATTCGTTTGTGTTTGTCCCTACTCCAGAAAGTTCACTCACTTTAATACGAACACCAATCATCCCTTCACCTGAAGCTTGATCAGAAACAGTTCCACTAATTGTAAATTTTGATTGAGAAAAAACGACACTATTTAAAGATAACAGTAAAAAAACGACCGTAATTTTTAATATAATTTTCATACATTTATTTTAGAACAACAAATGTAGTAAAAGACAGATAAATATGAATTTAAAAAATAGGTGAATTGTGATATAACATAGGTGAAATGTAATTTTAAAAAAGAATTTTAATAATATTTTCTTTAATAAAAAAACAGAAGCGTAAATTAAGATAATTAAAACTATCTTTGCGTTTTTCGATTAATAAATAATCAAATTTTAGCACATTACTCAAAACTAAAACAAACAATATTTATGCCAAAGTTTTACTTTTTATTTTTATCCCTATTTATCTCTAGTGTTTTTCAAGCTCAAACAACAAGAATAGTTCAAGGAAGAATAGTTGATCAAAGGACTGGTCGTGATGTAGAAGAAGTTGAAATAACATTAAAAAATACAAAAACGAAAAAAGCATATGTAGTTGAAACGAATAATAATGGTGATTTCGCTTTTAAAAACATTCCTTTTGGAAATTATAATTTATTAGCGGGAGATAAAGATTACGAGAAAAAGACTTTAAATAATTTCACTTTAACAGAAAAACACAAGGATAACTATACTTTCGATGTAAACAGACCATTCTCAATTTCATTAAAAGTGACTTGGATGTTTAATTGGGGAGATTTTCATGGAAAAGAGCATTATTGGTCGCATTTATTAGCGAAAATTATTTTAACTATTTATGGTATTTGTCTATTCTTAATTTTCTTTTATAGTATTCTACAACTTTCTCTTTCGATTGCATATGCAAGAAATAGAAAGAAAAAAGAAATCGAAGATAGACCTGTTTTTGATCCAAGTAACACTCCGAAAGTAACTATTCAATTACCAATGTACAATGAAATGTATGTTGCCGAAAGAATTATCGAGCAAATTTCTCAATTTGAATATCCTCGAGATAAATTTCAAATTCAAGTATTGGACGATTCAACGGATGAAACTGTTGATATAATAGCTAAAAAAGTAGCTGAAGTAGCTGCAAGAGGTTTAAATATCCAACACGTTCATAGAGTTGACAGAACTGGTTATAAAGCTGGTGCTTTAGATGCTGCTATGAATCAAGTAGAAGGTGAATTCATTGGGATTTTTGATTCAGATTTCATGCCTGAAAAAGATTTCTTACAACGAACTATGCCTTATTTTAATGATCCTAAAATTGGAGTAGTTCAAACTAGATGGGGACATATAAATAAAAATTATTCTATATTAACTGAACTTCAAGCATTTGGTTTAAATGGTCATTTCGCTATCGAACAAGGTGGAAGAACTGCTTCTGGACATTTCATTAATTTTAATGGAACTGCAGGTATTTGGAGAAAACAATGTATTGCTGATGCTGGTGGTTGGGAACACGATACATTAACAGAAGATTTAGATCTAAGTTATAGAGCACAAATTTTTGGATGGAAATTCAAATACTGTGAACATGTAATTTCTCCTGCAGAATTACCTATCACAATGTCTGCCTTAAAAAATCAACAACATCGTTGGATGAAAGGTGGTGCTGAATGTTTCATTAAAATGTGGAAACGTTTATTAACTGCAAAGAATGTTAAATTCATGGATAGAGTTCACGGTTTATCTCATCTTTTTAACTCGTCTTTATTTTTATTTATTTTAACTCTTTCTCTTTTAAGTTTACCTATTTTACATATTAAGGATAGTTTTTCAGATTTAAATTTCATTATCCAATTTGGATCAATTTTTATTTCAAGTACCCTATTTTTAATGTATTTTTATTGGTTATCGTTCAGAGACAAATCAGGGAAAACATTTAAAGATTTAATTAAATTTATTGGTCGTTTCTTTCAATTCTTAATTATCTCAATGGGACTTTCATTAAGTAACACTGTTGCAGTAATCGAAGGGTATTTGGGAATTAAAAGTTCATTCGTTCGTACTCCTAAATTTAACGTATTGAAAAAAGGGGATGCTAAAAACAATAAATACGACAAGAAGAGCCTTTCAATAATAAATATAGGTGAAGGGTTACTTATGTGCACTTTTGCTTTTACAGCTATCAATAGAGCTCTATATGGAGATTTAGGAATGGTTCCTTTTCACTTAATGTTAGCTATTGGATATGGTGCTGTATTCT
>CALPSU020000108.1 GCA_943326315.2 Chryseobacterium gleum | reverse complement strand
GTATTTAAACCATTTAGAGCGAAATAACTTTTTCAAGAAAATTGATTTTAAAATTCAACGCGAAAATAGGAAAAGTTTCCTGACATTATGAATTTTTATGCTTTTCCTAATTCTTTCAAACGTTGAACATGTGATTTTAATGCTGCACTAAAAGAAGGCTTTAAATTATAAGGAAGATTAAACTCTTTCGCAGTTTTTTCTACGATATACGAAAGATTTTTATAGTGTACATGACAAATTTGAGGGAATAAATGGTGTTCTACTTGAAAATTTAATCCTCCTACAAACCAAGTTAAAAATTTATTATTTCTACCAAAATCAGATGTAGTTAATAATTGATGTACTGCAAATTCATTTTCAATATTTCCTTCAGATGTAAGAATTGGTTGTTCAGCACCTTCAACAACATGAGCCAATTGGAAAATAACCGCTAAAATAAAACCTGCAACCCAATGCATAACAAAAAATCCGATGAGAATTTGCCACCAAGTAAAATCTGTGAAATAAAGTGGAAGTCCAATAATTAAGACTAAATACAAAACTTTTCTTAAAACCATTTTAATATATTCACCTGTTGGGTTAACATTTTGACCTTTTGTTAATCCCATTTTATTGTATTTTGCCAATTGAGGAAAATCGTTGTATGTTTTAACAATAGTCATTAATCCATAAAAGAAAAAAGCATGTATGTATTGGTATTTATGAATTTTTTTTAATTGAGAATGTTCTGCTAATCTAATTGGTCCTTTTGAATCGATATCTTCATCGTATTCATCTATATTTGTGTAAGTATGGTGAAGTACATTATGTTGAATTTTCCAATTTAAAGCATTACTTCCTAACAGATAAATAGTTCCTCCAAGAATTTTATTTACCCATTTATTTTTTGAATATGATCCATGTACAGCATCATGCATTACTCCCATTCCAGTACCGGCAACACCAATACCCATCAATATTGTTAAACCTAAAGCTAACCAACTTGATGTATGAATAGTTAAAATTAAAATGAAAGGCACCAAATATAAAGAAACCATGGCAATAGTTTTAATGACCATGGTTGAATTTGCATTGGGTGAAATATGATTTTCTTTGAAATAATTGTTGACATTTTTTCGAAGTGCTGAAGAAAAAGTTTCATGACTTTTGTCTTCTTTTGCGAAGTGTATAGTTTTCATTTATTCTATTTATATTATTAACTAATAAAAGATCTATTAGCACAAAGGTACTCTTTATCATTTTTTATGAATCCTAAAATATGTTAATACAATTTAACTTTGTGAGTGCTCTTTGATTATACCTTTTTTAGAAGTTTTTTTCTACATTTTTCTATAAATACCAAGAGGGAAGATGTATTTTCTTCCCTCATTAACTCTATAAAGAGTTCATATCTATAGATTATTTTTACAAAGTTCCTCTTCTTTCTTGTTCAGCTTCAATAGATTCGAACAAAGCTTGAAAATTTCCTTTCCCGAAAGATTTTGCGCCTTTTCTTTGGATAATTTCGAAAAATAATGTTGGTCTATCTTCCACTGGTTTTGTAAATATTTGTAATAGATATCCATCTTCATCTCTGTCAACCATGATTCCAAGACCTTTTAATATTGCTAAATCTTCGCTGATTGTTCCTACACGAGCTGCAACATTATCATAATACGTTCCAGGTACATGTAAAAATTCCACTCCTCGTTTTCTCATTTCTGAAATTGTAAATACGATATCGTCTGTAGCAACCGCAATGTGTTGACAACCGGATCCTTTATAGAAATCTATATATTCTTCAATTTGAGATTTTTTCAATCCGTGAGCTGGTTCGTTAATAGGAAATTTTATACGTCCATTTCCATTTGTCATCACTTTACTCATAAGTGCAGTAAATTGTGTAGAAATATCTTTATCATCGAAAGTTATTAAGTTGGCAAATCCCATTACATCTGCATAGAATTTAGCAACTTCATTCATTTCTCCCAATTCAACGTTTCCTACCATATGATCGATATATTTTAATCCTGTAGGAGTTGGTTTGTAGTCATTTTTTGACTCAATGAATCCAGGCATAAAAATACCTTTATAATTTTTACGCTCAATAAAAACATGTACAGTATCGCCATATGTGTGAATACCAGATTTTACGATTTCACCAAACTCATCTGTTAATACCGTTGGTTCTAAATATGCTTTAGCACCTCTTTTTGTAGTTTCTTCAAACGCACTTCTTGCATCATCAACCCATAAAGCGATAACTTTAACTCCGTCTCCATGTTTTCGAATATGGTGAGAGATTTCACTTTCAGGATCAAAAGGAGTAGTTAATACCAAACGAATTTTATCTTGTTTTAATACGTATGATGTTTTTTCACGATCCCCAGTTTCCAATCCAGAATAAGCAATTTCTTGAAAACCGAAAGCAGTTTTGTAATAGTGGGCCGATTGTTTAGCATTCCCGACATATAGCTCTACATAATCTGTTCCTAAAAGAGGTAAAAAATCTTGAGCTTCGTCAAATATTTTTTCAATTCCGTAATTGAAATTTTCTACGTTTGTTAAATCTTTAGTTGTCATTTGTATAAATTTTTTATAAAATATATTAAACAGTTAAATTTTCAGCATTTCTCCAAGATTTGTAATAATCTTTCACTTCAATATTCATAGCTGCTTTAGTGATTTTCACAGGAGAAAAAGGGTCAATCATTACTGCTAACTCATTTGTTTCTTTTTTACCAATACTTCTTTCAATAGCACCAGGGTGTGGTCCGTGAGGAACACCTGCAGGATGTAAAGTAATTTGTCCTTGTTTAATATTATTACGACTCATAAAATCACCATCTACATAATATAAAAGTTCGTCTGAATCTATATTACTGTGGTGGTATGGAGCAGGAATTGCATCTGGATGATAATCGTATAAACGAGGAACAAATGAGCAAATCACAAATCCTGCACCTTCGAAAGTTTGGTGTATCGGAGGAGGCATATGAATTCTTCCAGTAATAGGTTCAAAATTAAATATGGAGAAAGCATAGGGATAATTATATCCATCCCAACCTATTAAATCGAAGGGATGTGATTGATAAAGAGTGGAATAAATAACATCTTTCTTTTTAATTCTAATTTCAAATTTTCCAAATTCATCGTGTGTTACAAAGTTTGTAGGTAATTTGAAATCACGCTCACAAAATGGAGAATGCTCTAAAAATTGACCTTTATCGTTTGTATACCTTTTTGGTGTTTTAATAGGGCTATAAGATTCTGTAATTAACAATTTGTTTTCTTCTGTCTCAAAGATAAATTGATACGTAGTACCTCTAGGAATTACTAAATAATCACCGTATTCAAATTCCACTGTACCATATGCTGTTTTTAATTTTCCAGTTCCTTTATGAACGAAAATTAATTCATCTGCATCTGAATTTTTGAAAAAATATTCATCCATAGATGAGGTTGGAGCAGCAATTGAAACAGCGATATCGTTATTGAAAAATAATACTTTTCTACTTTCAATATAATCACTTGCTGGAGTTGAATCGAAACTTAAAAAACTTAAAGCTTTGATATTATCATCTAAAGCGACTTCTGGTTTTACAGAATATGGGGCTTTAATTTCATCGACCATTGTTGGAGGATAAAGATGGTACAACAAAGAGGATACACCTGCAAAACCTTCTGTTCCAAATAATTCTTCGTGGTATAAATCTCCATTAGGTTTACGAAACACGATGTGTCTTTTGTGTGGGATTTTTCCTTGACGTTGATAAACTGGCATACTATTTAAATTTATTTATTGTAAATAATCATTTTTTAGACTATTGATAAACAATGTTTTCAATAACATAAATCAAAGTTATGGAAGTAGTAAATTTAAAAATGTGACGCTTATCACGAAACGATTGAAACATGATTTTTATCATAAAAAAAGGGGAGATAAAATGAATTATTTCCCCTTTTTGATGATTTTTAATTAATGAATTTATTCGCTCTTTTTAAAACGGGATCTACCGCTAAATGAAAAGAGCTAATTTAATTAAAAACTATCTTTTGATTTAGGTTAATATCTACATTCCTATAATGTGTTGAACTTCGATTTCGGTCACATTTCTTTTTTTACCTTCTTTATTTAAATATGTTCTATTTACTAATCGACCATGAACAATAAGTGGCTTTCCTTTTTGACCATAATTTTCTATAAATTGCGCCATGTTTCCCCAAGCAAATAAGTGATGCCATTCTGTGTTTTTTTCCTTTTTACCATCTTCTGAAATATTGTTTTTATCTGTTGCTAAACTAAATCTTGCAACTTTGTTTCCATTATCAAATTGCGTAATTTGTGCATTCATTCCCATATTACCGGCTAATGTTACGTGGTTTCTTAGAGTGATCATAATTAAAAGTATTAGAGGTTATAATATTACAAGGTCATTTATTTCAACTTCTGAGATAAATTTTTTCTCTCCTTCGTTGTTTTTATAGAACCTATGAATTAATTTTCCTTCAACGGCAATTCCAATTCCTACAGTTCCTAATTCTTCAAGTATTTTCACCCATCTTCCCCAAGCTGATAGTTGGTGCCATTGACTTCGACTTTTAGGATTTCCTTTCTCGTCTAAATAGGTTTCTTTGGTAGACAATGTAAATTGTGCAACTTTTTTACCGCTTGCAAGTTCAACGATTTTAGGTGTCGAACACATTTTTCCAATTAAATTTACGTGGTTCATAGTATTGTTTTTAGAGATGTAATGAATCGATTTTTTATGATTAAATTTAATTTACATCAGAAACAACTGAAGTTTTTTGTTCTAAATTTTCATTGTTTTTGGAAGAAATTAATAGGAAATCTAATACCTCTATTTCTGTAGAATATTTTTTTTCACCATCTTTTTCGTAAACTTTATTTACAAGTTTTCCTTCAATCATTAATTCTTGGCCTTTCATTACCGAAGTCGTAAATCGTTCGGCTGTTTTACCCCAAATTATTAAATTATGCCATTGTGTGTTATCTTGCCACTGACCGTTTTTATCTTTGAAACTTTCATTGGTCGCAATAGAAACTTTTACAAGGGCATAATCTTTTGATGTACCAACTTTTTGCATTTCTGGATTTTTCCCAATTCTACCAATTAAATTAACTTTGTTTTTTAGAGAGTTCATACGTTTTATTTTTAGGTTTTATTTTTTTCGTAACCTATCAGAAGTTGTTATCTGATTTCGACACTGCAAAGTTTGTTAGACTTCAAAACTTTATTCGGGCATGAACTGATTACTGTCGAATGTCTTTCGTTTGTAAATGGTTATTATCGGATTTATTATTGAAAATCAAAACATTAAAATATAAAAAATAATTATTATTAATGGAATAAAAAATTAATTAGTTCATAAAAATTCAAATAAAAGAGATTGATTTCAATTCATATCCTTAAAAAAATATACCTTTGATAAAACGGTTTCATTCTAAAAAATTACTTTTTTGTTTTGACCTCGTTAATTGATGTAATGGAAAAAGATTTAAAATTAGCTGTCTTAATAGACGGTGATAATATACCCTCAGCATATCTTAAAGAGATGATGCAAGAGATAGCAAAATATGGTAATCCAACTGTAAAAAGAATATATGGTGATTGGACATCTCCAAATCTTTCAAAATGGAAAAACTTATTATTGTTAAATGCAATTACTCCTATTCAACAGTACGCATATACGAGTGGGAAAAATGCAACAGATTCTGCAATGATTATAGATGCAATGGATTTGTTGTATTCTGAAAAAGTAAATGGATTTTGTTTAGTTTCAAGTGATAGTGATTTTACTAGATTAGCAACTAGATTGAGAGAAGCAAGTATGCATGTAATTGGGATTGGAGAAAAGAAAACCCCTGAACCATTTATAGTTGCATGTGATCGTTTTATTTATATCGAGATTTTAAAAAATCAATCTGAAGAAGTAAATAGCAATACAGAAAAAGGTAAAGCCTTTAAAAAGAATGAAGTAGATAAAATTACTCCAAAAGTGATAAAATTATTAAGTACTACTATTTCTGATTTGGCAGACGATGATGGCTGGGCATTTTTAGGGGATGTAGGAAGTTTATTAATGAAAAAACAGCCTAATTTTGACTCAAGAAATTATGGTTTTGAAAAATTGACACCTTTGATAAATTCTACAAATAAGTTTGAAATCGAACAAAGAGAAAATTCGAAAGGAAGAACAAAATTGATTTACGTTAGAAATAAATAAACGGGATATGTTTACTGGAATCATAGAACAATTAGGATTAATTACTGGAATTGAGAAGCAAAATGATAATATCCATTTTACAGTAAAATCAAATTTCACAAACGAATTAAAAGTCGATCAAAGTGTTGCTCATAACGGAACTTGTTTGACAGTTGTTTCTATTAATGGAGAAGAATATACGGTTACTGCTATTCATGAAACTTTAGAGAAAACAAATCTTGGTGAATGGAGCATTGGAACGAAAGTCAACCTTGAAAGATGCATGCAAATGAACGGTCGTTTGGATGGGCATATTGTTCAAGGTCATGTTGATACTACTGCAATTTGTTCAGCAATTGAAGATCAAAACGGAAGTTGGAAGTTCACATTTAAATATACAACAGATCAAGTAACAGTTGAAAAAGGATCGGTAACTGTTAATGGAGTAAGTTTAACTGTAGTAGATTCTAAAGAGAAACAATTTTCAGTTTGTATTATTCCTTACACATTTGATCATACAAATTTCCATCAAATAAATGTGGGTGATAAAATCAATTTAGAATTTGATATAATTGGGAAGTATGTCGCAAAAATGATGGGTAGGTAGTTACCATTTTAGCTTTTGAAGATTCTAATCTAATCTTCTTTTTGTTATTGTTTTATTTCAACTATTTGACTAAATTAGATACCAAATGAAATAATTTAATACAATGACCACCTATTTTCAAAACAAATTTCGAAACGAAACAATACGCTTACAAAATTGGGATTATCGTTGGGATGGTTCCTATTTTATAACCATTTGTACAAAAAATAGGGAACATTATTTTGGTGAAATTACTAATGGTAAAATGAATTTATCCAACATTGGTGTTCTCGCTGATATATTTTTCCATGAAATAAAAAATCATTCAAACAACATCAGATTGAATGCATTTGTTGTTATGCCAAATCATATACACGCGATATTGATATTAAATGGTGGGTATATTGATGATGAATCGTTATCGGTTTCCGTTGAAACATCGGTTGCAAATGATGGTATTTATGGTGATACGGGGAATATTGGGAATGGGAATACGGTTGTTACGGTTGTAGGGACAGGGCATGCCCTGTCCCTACAACCGCAACAACCGCAACAACCGCAACAACCAAAATCCATTGGACAAAACCGATATCAAAATATTGGAAAAAATTCTGTTTCATCGATAATTGGATCCTATAAATCTGCGGTAACAAAACATGCTCGACGATTGGGATATACTTTTGAATGGCAACGTTTATATTATGATCATTTAATTCAAAATGAATATTCATTTAATCACATTTCCACTTATATAATAAACAATGTTAGAAAATGGGACGAAGATCGGTTTTATGGGGAATGATTTTATCTACTATTTCTTACTATCTTAAATAAAAAAACTTATAAATCATGACCACCCAAGAACTTGGAATATTTGGAGAAAACCTTGCTGTATGTCACCTTGTAAATAAAGGTTATACGATTTTACAGCGGAATTTTAAATACAACCGAAATGAAATTGATATTGTTGCAATGTATCAAAATCAAATAATAATTGTTGAAGTAAAAGCACGACAAACAGCTGAGGTAGGAGAACCTTGGATGGCAGTTACTCGACCAAAACAAAGGATCATTGTACAAGTAGCGAATCATTATATAAAATTAAAACAGATAGATTTAGATGCTCGTTTTGATATTATTTCAATAGTTCATAATTCTTATAGAACTAAAATTGAACATATTGAAGATGCTTTTTCGGCTTCTATGTAATATGTGTGATTTTTATTTTCTCGTTGGAATGTTTTTGAATAAAAAAAAACAGCCTTTAATTCCTTTTATTTAGTAATTAGAATGTTACTTATTTTTCTATTCTTTCAAAAGAAGGAAATACAGTAATTATTTCTACCCTTTTTCCCGATCAAAACTGATTAACACGATGGAAAATAAAATGATAATTATCCCAATTATCATTTCAAAATGAATGTGTTCTTTGTAAAGAT
>CALPSU020000107.1 GCA_943326315.2 Chryseobacterium gleum | reverse complement strand
ACCTGACAAAGTACTGTCACTCCAAACAATATATTTAGTAAAGAAAAAACCTATAGGAAAAGTAATTAGTGTGGTTGAAAACATAGATGCTATATGAGGTTTTAGTGCTATAAACCCCAAATCTAAATTTAACTTATGAAATACCGAATGATAAAAGAAATAGTATAGTGCTAAAGCGAAAATCGTATTTCCTCCACCACAAGCTAAGTAGTGGTAGGTTTGTTTATTAAAAAATGGTTTAAAAATTGGATAAAAAATATCCAAAAAGTTAAAAATATATTGTCTAATTTTTTCCATAATACATGCCAAATATAGGTAGAAAGTATATTAAAATAAAATTTTACTTCAATTGAAATAAAAATAAAAGCAGTTCGTTATTGTAGAAATGAATCATAAAATAATTAGCATATGGTTAAAATTTACAACGATCTTACTCAAATTAAAGAGGATAAAATAGGACCAAAAAACGATACTTTAAATGCCCTTTTGAATTACAGTAAATCTTTGAAAGTGAAAAAGGTAAATGGTGAAAAAATGATGATTCGTCTAAATTAATAAAAACAAATAGACCGCTATTTAGCGGTCTATTTGTTTTATGTTTTTTATTGGTAAAAATATAAATAAATTACTTTTGGATTACATCCATTTACCTATAAATTTATTAAAATCTGCTCTTAAAAGATTGAAGTTTTTTTCAAAAGTATCTACTAAATCTCTTTCTCCTGGGTGGCTTTCCACTTTTTTAATGTCTATTGCACCTGAATGTAAATTTAGTTCTTTTTTGATTTTATCTTCATCTAAATTGATGATATGTTTAATTTGATCTATTGTATTGTTTTGAATAATAAATTGATTTTGAAATTTTTCTATTTCAGATAAAACATCTTTACTATTATTTTTGGAAGCAACTTCTGAAAGGCGATTATTAAAAATGATGATTTCATCTTTATAAAAGTTCAACTTATTAATCCATTCTGTGTTTTCATGATGAAAATTGATAATTGTTTCTTGCTTATTCATTGTTCTTATATATTTAGTGTAACTTATATACCACGACTCAAAGGTCTTAAAAACAGTTATAAATAAACATGACGGGTGTTACTTTTTTTTATGATTATTGTTGGTTAATTACTTTTTATTTAGATTAATATGGCATCCTTGCATATTAATTTCTTTTGTTTTATTGTCGATTAAAACTTTAGGGCTAATATATGGAATATTTAAATCTAATCCCCTAAAGACAATTAATAAACCGATAAGGGTTAATAAATAAGGAAGTATTTTATTTATTTTCCCTCTGAAACGAGTAGATATTTGTGATGCAAATGATGTTATTATAATCATTCCTGGAAGAGTTCCAAGGCCAAAGAAGAAAAGTGTAAAAGCAGCATATGTTGGACTTCCTGAAATTATCGATGTAATTAAAGCAGTATAAACCATTCCACATGGTAGAAGACCATTTAGCGTGCCGAATAGAAACAATTTAAATGGACTTTTATTTCGAATGATTTTCCCCATGTATTTAGAAGTAAAACCTTGAAAAAAATTATATTTAAATTGTTTTAAAAAAACAGAAGTAAAGATTCTTTTTCGCCAAGCATATAGTATGATTCCTATTCCTGCAGTTATACTTAATCCTTGCAGAAATCCAATTAAGTGAATTCCTAAACCTATAAATCCTACTATAAATCCTAAAATTGAATATGTAAAAATTCGTCCAAAATTATATTGTAAAATACCAATAACAATATCAATTTTTGAATTTCGATTTAATGGAAGTGCCATTGCTATTGGACCACACATACCAACACAATGTAAGTTGGCAATAATGCCTAATAAGAATGCAGATATAAATAGCGAAAACATATTTTTCGATTTATGAAAATTGAATTATTGGATTTTCACAGATTCTTTTTGCATATATAATTCATCTTTTATTTTGAATTGAATTTTTAAATTATAGGATCCAATTTTTAATTTTTTGTTTGGAATCATTAAAGTTTTTGAATCCTCAATCGTGAAAAGTTGATCTTCTTTTTCATTATTAGGGCGAAATAAAAACACTGATAACGAATCCATGTTTTCAAGATTAGGAAATTGAACGATCAAAAAATCTTCATTTTGAGATACCTTTACCTTTTCGTTTAATTTATTTGTATTATTCACCGCTTTAATTTCCGTCTCAAATTCAATTTCTTTCTGGTAATAATCTTCACTTTCCAAATCCGTATTGGTAGCCATCAAAGTAAAAACCATATATAATATAAAAGACATGAATGCAATCATAGCAATTGAAATACCTTTTCCCCAAGTAATTTTCATTTTATTTTAGTTATTAGCAATTAGTTATTAGTAAATAGTTATTAGAGCCAAGTACCTTCAGTACTTTCGTTCATCCTTATTGTGACTTCGATACGTTTGCCCTTCAGCGAACGTATCGAAGTCACATTAGAGGACCAATAAATTTCACTTTCACCCTTTGAATTTCTTTCCCGTTTCCAATCACAACAATATTAATTATTTTCTTACCATCCTTCATTGATCCAAAAGGATATTTAACAATAAATCGATCTTTTAAATGAGCTTCTTTTTTTAATTTTAAATGATGTACTACAAGCTCTATTTTACCTATACTATCTTCTAGCTTTAAATCAATCGTATAATTATTTCGCGTCTTATTAGTTAAATTAATTTCAAAGATATTACTGATATATCCTGTATTATTTGTTTGGTATGTTGTTCCTCTTTGTCTGAAAATTGTTGTTTGAAAATCAGAACGAGTTACTAATAATGTAATTAATAATCCAAGTAAAATAATTAATAAAACGGTATATGATTTTACCCTTCTTGTCCATTGGAATTTTTGTCCATTTTTAATTCCATTTTCAGAAACCAATCTAATTAGACCTTTATCTAATCCAACACTTTCCATCATGTGATCACATTCATCGATACAAGCTGTACAATTAATACATTCTAATTGAGTGCCATTTCGAATGTCAATTCCTGTAGGGCAAACGCTTACACATAAATGACAATCTACACAATCACCTTTTCCATTTGCTTTTCGATCTTCATTTTTCTTAAATTTCGCCTTGGTTTCACCACGTTTATAATCATAAGCTACAACCATCGAGTTTTGATCTAATAACACACCTTGTAATCTTCCGTATGGACAAATACTAGTGCAAACTTGCTCTCTTAATCGAGCAAATACGAAGTAAAATATTGTTGTAAATATCGCTATCGCAATTAAGCCTCCAATATGTTTACCAATTGGATCAGTTTGAATTTTCCATAATTCATCCGATCCAATAATGTAAGCGAAAAATGTATTTGCAATAAAAAATGAAATAATCCAAAATATTAAATGTTTAAGTACTCGTTTAAATATTTTTTCTCTATTCCATGGTTGATCAGCAAGTTTCTTTTGATAGGTATAATCTCCTTCAATCCAATATTCAATTCTTCGAAAAAACATCTCCATAAATATTGTTTGTGGACAAATCCAACCACAAAAAACACGTCCGAAAATAATAGTGAAAAATATAATAAATACAAGAGCTAATATTGTTGCAATCGCAAATAGATAAAAATCTTGAGGCCAAAATATATTTCCAAAAATTATAAATTTACGTTCTAAAATATTAAACAATAGAAATTGTTCATCGTGAAATTTCAGATGTGGTAATGTAAATAGAAGTGCTAAAAGTACGTAGCTGGTTATTTTTCGATAATTGTATAATTTTCCTTTCGGTTTTTTAGGAAATACCCATATTCGCTTTCCTTTTTCACCAATAGTAGAAACATGATCTCTAAAACTACCTTCTTCGTCTTCACTCATATTTTAGATTGCTTCAATATTTGACTTAGACATTAGATTTAATTTTGTTAAAGTCTAATGCCTAAGTATCAATAGTCTATTTTTCAATTATTTCTCCTTGTGCATCTTTTCCTTTTACCTCAGTTAAAGAAAGGACATACGAAGATACTTGTTGAATTTGAATTGGATTAAATTTCGAATTATGTTCAGGCATTCCATTTGGTGTTCCCGTTTTTATTGTTTTAAACACCTCTTTAATATCAAAACCATAAATCCAATTTTTATCCGTTAAATTCGGACCAATATTCCCTTCTCCTTTAGTATTGTGACATGTTACACAGTTTGTTTCAAATAATGCTTTTCCACTACTTAAGTCTTCAGGTTTAGTCATTAATGTAGCATTCGTTTCATCTACGTTCATAGACATTTTTGATAAATATGCTTTAACTTCAATAGCTGAGCGTTTCATATCTTTTTCATATGCTAAAACTTGAGAATCAGCTGTTTTGAAAATATGATGGCTTGATAAATATACAATTGCAAAAATTATGGTTGCAACGAATCCCCAAACCCACCATGGCGGTAAATTATTATCTAATTCTCTTATACCGTCGTATTCGTGGTGCATTAAAATAGTGTGTTCTTCTTCAATCGGAACAATGTCATTTAATATTTTGTTTAATTTATTTTGTCTTTTTTTAGTTTCAACTTTTTCTTGTTGCGGAAGGATTAATCCAATTAATTGATTAAACATTCTTCGTAAATAAAATAAAACAAAGATTAAAATTATGTTTATCGTTATTAAATAGTATAAATCAATGTTTTCAACTTTTAACCATGGCTGACTTCCTTCCAAAGTAGCATCTTTCAAGGTTGATAATGCGAATAACGGATTACCGTATGCCATGAATCCTACAGATGCAATAATTGCGATTAATGTTGAATTAGACGTAGAATTATTTTTAGTGATTAAATTAACTTCTGATTTTCTGTTTTTAAATGAATCTGATTTAACTAAATTTAAAATAGAACTTGAAATAATAAGAATTGAAATTATTAATATCAAAATTGCAAACAATAACCAATAGAATAAAGTAATGTTTTGTTTGTAATTAGTTACTAATTCTTTCTCTTTTGTTACACCTGTTTCTCCACTAACACTTGCAGATATTGAAGGTTCTGCTGCTGGAGGAGTGTATGAATCAATATATGCCAAAATTGCTTCAGTTTCTACTTTTGAGACATCTTGAGCCGGCATAACCATAGCGTTAAAACCTTTGATTTCATTGGCCATTTTACTCTTTCCTGATGCGATAAGTGTAGCAGAGTTTTTCATCCATTCAGTTAATAAATCTGCTTCACCAGCATCGCTCCATTTTTGCATAACTCCTTTTAGCAATGGTCCTGTTGAAGCTTTATCAACTAAATGGCAACTATTACATTTTGCTTTAAAAAGTGCTTCTCCATCTTGAGCAAGTAATGACGTGTTAATTATTATTACCAGAAATGTTGATTTTAGAATTGAAATTAAACTTTTCATCTCTTTATTTATTTGAAATTACTACTGGTTCTTGTCCTTCTTCATTTGATTCAAAAGGAATATTACTTAATTCATTGACTTCTTTTTTCTTCATTCTAATTACATAAGTAATCATTACAGCAAAGAAAATAAAGAAGATAAGAAGCGAAAATATAGGGTAAATTGATACTCCGTCTATTCCTGTTAAATGATGTTTTATAAAGCGTAACATTCTGTTTAAGTTTTTAGTTGAATACTATTTGTTATTTACAATTGTACCTATTGATACATCTTTACCCAATCTTTGAAGATATGCAATCAAAGCAATAATTTCTTTTTTCTGTAATTTGCTAATTTCATTTTTCACATTTACAGTTTTCAGAATCTCTGCAGGTTGATTATTGATGATATCAGTTGCGATTTCAAGAGCTTGTTTTTGTAAATCAGCTTTTGCTACTTTTTCATATCCTTTAGCATATGGAACTCCTAAAGTTCGCATAGCATTGATTTTTTTCTCAATTAAATCTAGAGATAGATCATTTTCTTTTAACCAAGTATAAGCAGGCATTATCGAACCTTTAGAAACATCTTTTGGTCTTATCATGTGTTGATAATGCCAGAAATTACTTTTCTTAATTTTAATGTTTCCTCCTTCGCGTGCTAAATCTGGACCAGTACGTTTTGACCCCCATTGAAATGGGTGATCGTATACAAATTCACCAGCTTTAGAATAATCACCATAACGTGCAGTTTCAAAACGTAAAGGTCTAATCATTTGGGAATGACAATTGTAACATCCTTCTTTGATGTAAATGTCGCGCCCTTCTAATTCTAAAGGAGAATATGGTTTAACACTTGAAATTGTAGGAATATTACTTTTAACAATCATTGTAGGTACAATTTGAACTAAACCCCCAATAGCTACGACAATAATTGCAAATACCATCATTCTAACTGGTTTACGTTCAATTTTTCTGTGCCAGTACTCTCCTTTAGTATTTATTTTTAAATCCTTAGTAACGGTTGCTTCTGCATCTTCGTTAGCAAGTAATTTACCAGATTTAGCTGTTTTAACCAAGTTGTAAAACATCATCACCGCACCAATGATAAATAATAATCCACCTAAAGAACGTAAAATATAGAAAGGTTTGATAATTTGAACAGTTTCTAAGAAATCTTGGTAAGTTAAAGTTCCATCTGGATTAAATTCTTGCCACATAAGTCCTTGAGCAAATCCAGCATAATACATTGGAATAGCATATAATAAGATACCTAAAGTTGCAATCCAGAAATGTTGGTTTGCTAATTTTTTAGAGTAAAGTTCTGTTCTAAATAAACGTGGGAATAGCCAATATAGCATACCGAATGTGAACATTCCGTTCCATCCTAATCCACCTACGTGAACGTGAGCAACTGTCCAATCTGTAAAGTGAGAAATTACATTTACATTTTTTAAAGATAATAATGGTCCTTCAAATGTTGCCATACCATAGCAAGTTAATGCTACAACCATAAATTTCAACATTACATCATCACGAACTCTATCCCAAGCACCTCTTAATGTAAATAATCCATTTAGCATTCCTCCCCAAGATGGTGCAATCAACATTACAGAAAAAGCAACTCCTAAATTTTGAGCCCAATCTGGTAAAGATGAATACAATAAGTGATGTGGTCCGGCCCAGATGTATAAGAATATTAATGCCCAAAAGTGAACGATAGATAATCGATAAGAATATACAGGGCGATTCGCGGCTTTTGGTACAAAATAATACATTAAACCTAAATAGGGAGTAGTTAAGAAAAATGCAACCGCATTATGACCATACCACCACTGAACTAATGCATCTTGAACACCTGCGTACCAAGAATAACTTTTAAAGAAAGAAACTGGTAATTCGAATGAATTAAAAATGTGAAGTATTGCAACTGTTACAAAAGTGGCAATGTAGAACCAAATAGCAACGTATAAATGTTTTACTCTTCTCGTAAGAATTGTAGCGAACATGTTCCATCCAAAAACAACCCACATTACTGCGATTAAGATATCTATCCACCATTCTAATTCTGCGTATTCTTTTCCGGATGTTATTCCGAAAGGTAAAGTTGCAACTGCACAAACTATAATAAATTGCCAACCCCAGAAGTTAATATTACTTAATTTATCACTCCACATTCTTGCCTTAAGCAATCTTTGTAAAGAATAATAAATACCCATAAAAATACCATTTCCTACAAATGCAAAAATTACCGCATTGGTATGTAATGGTCTAATTCTTCCAAAGGATAGGAAACTAAATCCTAGGTAATCGTTAAAAAATTCTGGAAATGCTAACTGTAATGCAGCGATTAATCCAACAACCATTCCTGTTATCCCCCAAATGATGGTGGCATAAGCAAAATTCTTTACGACTTTATTGTCGTAACTAAACTTCTGAACTTCCATTTTTCTCTTTGTTATTATTTACTAGTTCGTCATCGAAAAGAATTCTCACAGAAGGCGTGTAGTCATCGTCATATTGCCCAGTTTTTATTGCCCAAAAGAAAGAGCATAAAAAAAAGAGTGCAATAATCAAACTCACAACAAGCATTATGTATATAATTCCCATGCGACAAATGTAACTTCATAGTTGAAAAATAATTAGTGATAAATGTTGTTTAACATCATGATAGGAATCATGTTTTTCAACTTTGAAATAATATTTTTTCTCGTCTTAAAGACTTTTGATAATTCTTTTCAATTCATTAACACCTGATTTGAAATAAGACGAGAATGTAAAAATCCATTATATTTGCTGAAAGTTCAATACTAACTTATATGTTTAATAAAATATTACTTTTTACTTTTTGTTTTTTGTTTTTAGATTTAGCATACAGTCAGGTAGTAAATACTGGAATGACGGATAATT
>CALPSU020000106.1 GCA_943326315.2 Chryseobacterium gleum | reverse complement strand
GAACCTAATTCTAAACCGATAACACCACCACCAATAACTAATAGTCTTTTTGGGATTTCAGTCATTTTCAAAGCTTCAGTTGAAGTAATGATACGTTTTTTATCTGGTTCCATTCCAGGAAAATAGTTTGGTTTAGAGCCAGTTGCAATTATGATATTTTTTGCAGAAAGTAAAGTTTCTTTACCTTCACCATCAATCACTTTTACAGTGTTTTTATCTACAAAAGAACCAATTCCATTGTGAACATCAATTTTATTTTTGTCCATCAAGAATTTGATACCATTGCACGTTTGAGAAATAACCTCACTTTTACGTTTGATCATTTGCTCTAAGTTTGGTTTCAAACCAGAAATTTCAATACCGTGCTCTTCAAAATTATGTTTTGCATTGTGAAAATGCTCTGAAGAATCCAATAAAGCTTTCGATGGAATGCAACCAACATTAAGACAAGTTCCTCCTAAAGTATCATATTTTTCAATGATAGCTGTTTTAAATCCTAATTGTGCGCAACGAATTGCAGAAACATAACCTCCAGGTCCAGAACCAATGATAACGATATCGTATGTACTCATCTTTTTATAATTTTTCTGCAAAGTTAGAATTTCTTAATAATAAAGCGATTTTTGAGAGAATAAATTATAGTTATAACTAAAAGTAAAATATAAAAAACCGGAATTATTTGGAATCAGATTCCAAATAATTCCGGTTTTATTAGCTAATAACTAAAAAAAATCTTAACAACATCCACCTCCAGGCGCACAAGTAGCCCCTTCATTTTTAGATTCAGCGTGAGATTGTTTCAATGCATTCAAAAATGTTTCGATTGGTTGAGCTCCTGAAACAGCATATTTCCTATCAAAAACGAAAAAAGGAACTCCTGTTACTCCTAATTGACTTCCTTCTGAAACATCAAAATTTACTTTTGCTTCAAACTCTTCACTTGCTAATGCAGAGATAATTTCTTCTTCATTCAGGCCTATTTCTTTACCTAATTGAACTAAAGTTGAATGATCACTCATATCTTTTCCATCTGTGAAATAAGCTTTAAATAAACTTTCTTCGGCAGCATCTCCTAATCCTTTTGTTTTTGCTAATTGAATTAACCTATGTGCATCAAAAGAATTTGCGACCACAGCTTTCTCGAAATCGTAATCTAAACCAACTTTTTTAGCTGTTTCAATAACGTTTGTATGCAATTCTTTCGATTTTTCAATTGACATTCCTTTTCTTTCCGCAAGGTATTCAATCGTATTAATTTTTGTTTCAAAAGTTTTAGGAATAGAAGGATCTAGCTGAAAGCTTTTCCACTCAATTTCAATTTCGTCTCTTCCTTCAAACTCTTTTAGAGCTGCTTCAAAATTTCTTTTCCCGATGTAACAAAACGGACACATAATATCCGACCAAATTTCTACTTTCATCTCTTTATTTTAAAAATTGTTTTAATAATCCATCTTCTTTTATCAATCCTTTCATTTTTAAATATGGAATGAAAATTTCAGGCATCCCAATCGCATAGGGACCTATTTCATATTGATTAAACAAAAATGTCAATCCTTTTTCTGAAATTTCAAAATTATCGTTTAACTCAAATTGTTCCTTTTCAAAATCCCACATATCTTCTCCGTATTCTTTATACAGAATTTTTTCAGCTATCTTATTTAATTTTGCTTTTGCTTCAAAATTTAATAAATCTGACAAATGAATTAAATCACCATTAAAAAGATTAAAATTATAAAATTCTAATGAAGCCAAAGGATGTGCTGCACCAAATGCGTATAAATATCCTCCTATTGAAAAACAAGCAATTTCATCATATCGCATAATATAACTAACATTGATTTCTTGTTCAAAGCCTTCATCCTCTTCCAGTTCAATATCATCTCTAATTTTTGCAAGTAATTTCTTATTCGTTTTCGGAATCTCTCCTGTGAAATCACTTCTTTGCTTTAAAGCAGCTATCAATAAAGTTTTATTGATCTTGTTTTCAATAGCTACAGGTGCATTCACAACTTGAGCAATATTTGTTGACAACCTTGAACTTTGAGCGCTCTCTTTATTTTCAAAATTTTGAGCTTCAGATTGAGTTATTTCTAGTTGAAATAGAGTGATATTTTTTTGTTCAAATTCAAAAGAATGTTGTTTTCCATTCTTTTCCGAATATTGACCTTTTAAATGTATCGTATCGTTGAATTGTCCTTCAAAAAATAATTTACCATCATTCAATTGAAATTTGTTATTTGCAAGAAGTTTACCCTTTAAAGTAAATCCTTCACAATTCGAATCTAAAATACATTCCCCATTTAAAATACTGTCTTTCAAAGTTAAAACAAGAGAAGCATTTTCTTTTTCAAGTTTATTATTTATAAGAAATCCTCTAAATGTTTTCGAGAAATTATGAATTTGGAAAACTTCTTTATCAATGATTTTCTCTTTTGAGGTTGTCTGCTGCTTCGAATTACAAGCTGCTATTAATACGAATACTAGTAAAAAGGGTAATAACTTCATTATGCAGACAAAGTTAAATTGTGCTGCACCTCAAATTCAAATAATTGAGCTTTAGCACTTAAAATTTTAAAAAAAAAGAGATTTTAATTTAATAGAAATTCTATCATCAAAACAAATGCTTCTCAGCATGATAAGAAGATCTTACTAGCGGTCCACTTTCCACGTATCTGAAACCCATTTCCATACCTAAAATTCTATATTCTTCAAATTTTTCGGGAGTGATGAATTCAACTACTGGTAAATGTTTTGGAGAGGGCTGTAAATATTGTCCTAGCGTTAATATATCAACATCGACACTGCGAAGATCCTGCATGCTTTCAATCACCTCTTCAGGTGTTTCACCAAGTCCTAACATTATTCCCGATTTCGTTCTCATTCCACCTTTTTTCAAACGGAAAAGAACTTCTAAACTACGGTCATATTTTGCTTGAATTCGAACTTGTTTTGTCAAACGTCTAACGGTTTCTAAATTATGGGAAACAATTTCTGGAGCTACATCGATAATAGTTTGTAGATTTTCCCATTTCCCAGCAAAATCTGGAATTAATGTTTCCATTGTAGTAGTCGGAGATTGTTGACGAATTGCTCGAATAGTTTGCGCCCAAATTTCAGAACCACCATCTTTTAAATCATCTCTGTCTACAGATGTAATAACTGCATGTTTTACAGTCATTAATTTCACGCTTTGCGCTACTCTTCCTGGCTCATAAATATCAACTTCTTCAGGGCGACCAGTTTGAACATTGCAAAAACCACATGAACGTGTACAAATGTTACCCAAAATCATAAATGTCGCAGTTCCTTCACCCCAACATTCACCCATATTTGGACAACTTCCGCTTTCACAAATAGTATGTAATTTGTGTTCGCTAACCAAAGCTCGAACTTTTTTATAACTCTCCCCAGTAGGTAATTTTACCTTTAACCATTTTGGTTTTTTTAAACGTTCCAATTGGTTTTCGCTATCTGTATTTTCAGTCATTACAAACTATTTTATACAAATATAAAACCTCTCATTCGTTTTTATAGTTTTCTGGAGAAGTATTTTTTAGAGTAGTTTTTAACCACAGAGTTTTTAAAGGAGGAAAGCAAAGTGTTTCACAGAGTTATTTTTTTATACAAAACTCTTTGAAACTTCGTGAAAAAACTCGCGAAATCTCTGGATAAATTCTATCTCTCATTATCAAATTATTAATATTCACTATAAAAAATCATCGTAACATAACATTTATATCATATTTAAGACATGTGTACGTCCCTCCTTTTTCATAAAATTGTAGAATAATTAATTGTTTAAAAATGACACTATATAAGAACAGAAAAATAAGTCTGCAACAAGAATTATCAAATGATTTAAAACAATATTTAAAAATAGAAAAGTCAAAATTTCCTGAAAATGAAATTTTAAAAATAGACCTTCATTGCCATGATTTTAATAGCAATGTGCCGGATGAATTAATGGGTAGAATCTTGAATGTTCCTGAAACATGGTTACCGACAGAAAACTTAATAAAAACACTTAAAAAAAATAAAACTGACGTTATTACAATTACGAATCATAATAATGCTCGATCTTGTTTTGTTTTACAAAAAAAAGGTATTGATGTATTAATAGGCTCTGAATTTAGTTGTTATGTACCTGATTTCAATGTTGGAATTCACGTTTTAACATATGGTTTCGATCAAGAACAAGAAATCATTTTAAACAAACTTAGAAAAAATATCTACCAATTTCTTCAATATACAAACGAAAACGATATACCTACAATTTGGGCACATCCATTATATCACTATAGTACACAAGGAACTCCATCGTTTGATTTTTTCAGTAAAATGGCTTTGGTGTTTGAACGATTTGAAGTCTTAAATGGTCAAAGAGATACATGGCAAAACATGTTGGTTAAAACTTGGTTGGAGTCAATTACTCCTGAACAAATTGATGCAGATGCTGAACGTTTTAATGTTGACATAAATATATATTGTAAAAACAGATACAAAAAATCGTATTCTGGAGGTTCAGATAGTCACATGGGAATTTTTTCAGGACAAACAGGAACTTCTTTGCATATTCCAAATTTAGAAGAGCGTCGAAAAACTGAAAAACTATCCGATTTAGCATTGGAAGCAATAAAAAATGGTGCTATAATACCATATGGAACTCATCAAAATTCTGAAAAACTGACCGTTGCTTTTTTAGATTATGTTTGTCAAATTGCAATGCACAAAGAAGATCCAGGACTTTTTCGAATTTTATTACATAAAGGTTCTTCAAAAGATAAAATCCTTTCTTTACTAGTATCAAATGCTTTTTCAGAAGTTAGTAGAAATAAAAAAACAATGCGTTTTGTTAAACTATTTCACGATTGTTTAACTGGCAAAGTACCTTCTAAGTCAAAGCGATTTTTACTTCCAAAAGTTTACAAACCTATTTTTGATGATGTAGTAAGGATTGCAAAAGCACATAATCATACTCCTGAAAAGATGATTAGTGAATTTAGTCTCGCGTTAAATTCAATGAGCACTAATTTGAATAATATTCTCTTTTCTAGATTAACTGTGAAAATCAATAATTTGTTTTCAGAAAATTATTTTAAAAAACTCAAGTTAGATGATATAATTGAACAACTCGAAATTCCGAGTGATTTTAGAGCTTTATTTAATCCTAAATCAGCCAAAAAAAATAAAAACAAAAAGCTTTCGAAACCTGATTTTTCAAATTTCTTTGATGGAATCACATTTCCTCTGTTCACATCAACAATTTTATTAGGAGCAAATTTTACTAGCAGCAAAGTATTATATAATACTCGTCCGTTATTAAATGATTTTTCAGAACGTTTCAATAAATACAAACATCCCAAACGAATGCTTTGGTTGACGGATACATACGATGATAATAATGGCGTTTCAGGAGTATTGCAAGATATACATAACGAAATCAAACGTAGAAACCTACCGATTGATATTTTAGTTTGTAGTAACACCATTATTCAAGATGACCATTTAATAGTAATCAAACCTTTAGCTGAATTTGAGATTCCTTTCTACAAGCAACAGCCGATTCGAATTCCTAATTTCAATGAAATTCATCATCTATTTTTAGAAAATGAATACGATAGAATAATGTGTTCAACTGAAGGAATAATGGGATTAGTTGGGTTGTACTTAAAGAATGCATATACATTACCCGCCCATTTTTACATTCATACAGATTGGTTAATTTTCGCTCGAAAAACGATGAATTTAGACATGCATAATATGAGTCGAATAAGACGATTCTTAAGAGCATACTACAACGGCTTCGATAATTTATTTGTATTAAATTCTGACCATAAAAAATGGTTGGCTTCATCAGAAATGAATTTCAAAGAAGAAAATATAAAATTAACTGCTCATTGGAACAACGAAGCTTTTTATCCTAGGGTAAATGATAAATCAGAATTATTTAAAGTCAAAAAGAACGAGAAAATTCTATTATATGTTGGAAGATTTAGCTTGGAAAAAGGATTATTAGATATCATTGATATTTATAAATCTGTAAAATCAGAAGTAAAAAATTTACGATTAGTATTTGTAGGTGAAGGTCCTGAAGAAAAAATGCTCAAAGAAAAACTTCCAAACGCAATATTTCTAGGATGGCAAAATAAAGAAACTCTTGCCAAAATATATTCATCAGCCGACTTACTAATTCTACCCTCAAAATATGACACATTTAGTTGTGTGGTTTTAGAAGCATTAAGCTGTGGACTTCCAGTTACAGCATATAAATCAAAAGGACCGAAAGATATTATTGAACATGGTAAAAGTGGATTTTTAAGTTCAGGGAAAAATGAAATGCAAAATTCTATTATCACCTATTTTTCAAATCCAATCAATCACGACGGTTTCCGATTAGAAGCATTTGAACGTTCTAAAAAATATGATAAAGAATTAATTTTAAATAAATTAATGGAGGATGTTGGATTAGAATTCTAAATCTCACTTAAAAGCAGTAAATTTGCAGAAAATTATTATCCTCATGATAACTTCAACTGTTGAATATTTAGGCGATCTTAGAACGAGTTGTACACACATTCAATCTCAAACAAAAATCATTACAGATGCCCCAATTGACAATAATGGAAAAGGAGAATCTTTTTCACCAACTGATTTGGTAGCAACTGCTTATGCTTCTTGTATGATTACAATAATGGGGATATTTGCAGAAAATCATTCGATTAATTTTACGAATGCAAAAGCGGATATTCAGAAAATCATGGAAGCAAATCCAAGAAGAATTGGGAAAATTGTAATAAAATTGGATTTATCTGGAAATAATTGGGACGATGAAACAGCAGAACGAGTTATCAGAGCTGGTAAAGCGTGTCCTGTTGCTAAAACGTTAGGAGATAATGTTGAGGTAGAATTTGAAATTAGCTATTAGTGATTAGTTGTTAGTTTTTAGAAATTAGGTATAAGTAATTAGTTAATTGAATCCTTTAACGTGGGGAGGAAATTTGAATATAAAGAAAATGGAAAATAGAAAACAGTATAATAAAAGAGAATCTTATCCTAAAAAGGATAATTTTTCGAGAGATGAATTTACACCTCGTGATTTTCAAAAAAGAGAACGAAAAGAATCAGATGATGAATTCATATTTGGAGTTCGTGCTGTTATAGAAGCAATTAAAGCTGAACGTGAGATCAATAAAATAATGATTTTGAAAGGGATGAACAAAGATCTTTTTCAAGAATTGAAAGATATTCTAGCGGATAAACATTATTATTTACAGTTTGTACCTGTTGAAAAACTAGATAAAATCACGGATAATAATCACCAAGGTGTTATCGCTTTCGTTGCTCCAATTAAATATGGATCTGTTGAGAAATTAGCGGAAGAATTAATGGAGCAAGGTAAAAAACCATGTATTTTAGTTTTAGACAGAATAACGGATGTTCGAAATTTTGGAGGAATAGCACGTACAGCTGAATGTCAAGGAGTTGATGCTATTTTAATTCCTTCTAGAGGTTCTGTTCAAGTTACTTCAGATGCAATTAAAACTTCAGCAGGAGCATTAAATAGAATTCCTGTATGTAAGTCAGATAATATCAAGGATACTTTATTTTACCTTCAACAAATCGGAATGAGAATAGTTGCTTGTACAGAAAAAACGAATATTCCGTTGTATACAGTAAACCTTAGGGGTTCAGTAGTAATTCTTTTAGGTTCTGAAGAAGATGGTATTACAAACGATTTCTTAAATATGGCAGATATTAAAGCTAAAATTCCAATGAGAGGTGAAATCGCTTCGATGAATGTTGGAGTAGCTGCTGGAATTGTTTTGTACGAGAAAACACGCCAAGAATTGTATGGCTAGACTATTTCAAAGCACTTTTTTCAAGAATCACGCAACTTTTATTTGGGTGATTTCTATTGGAATCCTTTTACGTGTTTTGTTTATTGAATTTCAAGGTCTTTCAAACGATGAATTGAGCGCCTGGTATAGAACTCGCTATGTTGATTGGAACTCCTTTTGGTACTTTGGTGTAAAATCGGGTGATATGCATCCGTTTTTCTACCAAGCATTTCTCCATTTCTGGACTCAACTTTTTGGTGATTCTGAATGGGCGCTTCGTTCAACTGGGATCTTTTTCTACCTCCTAAATTCAATACTTATTTATAAAATCTGTATTCGATTTTTATCTAAGAATTCAGCATTAGCTTTATTAACAATTTACTCCAGCCTCGTTTTTACTGTTATTAATACAACTTTAGCTAGACCCTATAATT
>CALPSU020000105.1 GCA_943326315.2 Chryseobacterium gleum | reverse complement strand
TGACCATTAATAACATTATTATCCCAACTATAATTCATAGCTCCAGAGGCTAATAAAACAACTGAATTTCCGAAACATATTTGTTGATCATTCCCTGCTGAAACTAGAGGTAAATTATTTACAGTAACATTTACTTGGTCTGTATTAACACAATTATTTAAATCTGTTCCGGTTACAGTATACGTTAAAGTTCCATTTGAAGGGATGAATGATTGACCATTAAAAACATTATTATCCCAACTATAATTCATAGCTCCAGAGGCTAATAAAACAACTGAATTTCCGAAACATATTTGTTGATCATTCCCTGCTGAAACTAGAGGTAAATTATTTACAGTAACAGAAGTTGAAGTTGAAGTTGCTGTTAAACCTTGAGGATTTGATATAATAACACTATAATTTCCTGATGAAGTAACATTAATTGATTGAGATGTAGCACCATTTGACCATAAATAAGATGTTGCTGCTGAAGATGTTAATGTTACTGAGTTTCCTTGACAAAAAACTAAAGTACTAGACGCCGAGATTATTGGTATGGAAGGAGCTATAGCTGATTGCGTTAAAACGCATTCTGAAAATTCAGATGTAGAATTTAAATCATCGGTCGCTAAACATGTTATAAAACTTCCAGCTGGAACAATTACCGAAAACGAAGAATTAATAGTTGCATTTCCAGAAGAATTAGTTGTTATTGATTGATTTCCAATCAATAACTTCCCTTCTCCAAAACCAGATTGATTACATGTTACATTTGAATAATACTCAATTGTATAGGTTTTATTAGCTTTAGAATTAAATGTTCCGACAATAGAAATTTGAGAAGCTGTTACATATGAACTTGTTATAATTGGGTAATTCTGAATTCCATTTGGTCCTGAATCAACATCCAAAGCATCTAAACCAGTAGGTGTATAATCACCATCAATATCAATTGCCATTTCTGAATTATTGTAATAAATATTTGATTTAAATGTATTTCCAATTCCAGAATTTGACTGCAACATAATACCAAAAACATTATTTGAAATAACATTCCCATCTGATGAATTTGTGCCACCAATTATGTTATTTGCACTTTCATTCATAATCATTATTCCTGCACTAAAAGTTCCAGCATCTCCATTACCCGCAACTGTAGACTGATTAGCACTCGTCCCAATAAAATTTGAAACGATTGAATTATTAAAGGTACTATCCATCCAAATCCCAGCTTCATCTGAGGAATTTGCCATAATCACATTTCCTGAAATTGTATTTGAATATGTGCCATTTGATAATAAAATTCCAGCATTTTGATTTCCTAAAGCTGTTACTCCGTCAATTGTTGAACCAATTAAATTATTTTTAATTTCATTACCTGTTGTATAAACTCCCTTAATCATTATACCTCTATTTCCTCCTGAAAACAAATTGGCTTCCATGGTATTTGAACCACCAATAATATTAAAAGAAGAGGAATCTATAATTTGAATTCCATGAGCATTAGTTGAACTAGAAGAAATCCCCGTCAAAGTTGATCCAAAATAATTTCCAAAAACTGAATTCAAATTTGATCTATCTAAAATTACACCACCACCAATTAAATTACGCTTAGCATTTGTTGTTCCTCCAATTGTGTTTGAATTCTGATTTGTAAAATTAAGTGAAGAACTTGAAGAAGTTAAACCATTTGTATTCATACCTATAAAGCAACCTTCTACTGTATTATTATCTCTATTTTTAGAATAACCAGCTTCGTATAAAAAGTCAATGTTTCCGTTAGTAAATGCTAGTCCTTTTAACGTATTATAACCACAATGAAATGCGAAAATTCCTGAGGTATTGATTCCATCTATTTTCACCTTAATAGCCGTATTTAATCCTTGATTAAAATTATAAGTATTTTCTGCAGCTCCTGTTTGAGTATATCCATTTATATTTATTGGATAAAAAACTTCATTATAACTTGTTGTTGGTGTAATTGTTTTGATTCCTGTTCCAGAAATATTAAACGTAATTGGCATAGGTGTAACGTCATAAAAATCATATGGAGGCCGAGCATTAGATTCCTCTAGAGCTGCTCTTAATGAACATACACCTCCCGATGTCAAACAAATACCATCACCTGGAGTTTTATCTGATAAATCAGTTATGCTGTTAACAACAAATGAAGAAACAATTTCTTTATTAAAAGTAACTGGAACTCTAACTAAATCTCTATCGTAAGTTCCAGAATTCCATTTAGTATAATACAAATAACAAGACTGACCTGGCCTTTCAAAATTTCTTGTTACATCATTATGATCTATTATAGAAGCATATAGAGAACCTCCTGCAGCCCATGTTGAATTTGTTTGAAGAATTAAGCGTGGTGATGACCAATTGATTAAATCATCTGAAAGTGAATAAAAAAATCCATAGGTCATTACGCCGTTTACAATAGCATTAGAATAATCTGTAACCATGTATTTTCCAAAATATGTGTTATACGTTAAACTATTACACATTTTAGCTATTCTATCTCTTGAAACTGGAGCTAAAACTTTATCAGCAGGATTGTACCCAGTTGCAGTATAAGGATTAACGAATGAAACAGTATAATCAGTTCCGTCCCACCCTCTCCAACTTGTTGGATCACTTAGATTATTTGTTCTTATTACTCCAGTTCCCCAATCTTGTAATAAATGTGCTTCCAAATGAACAAGAACATAATAATACCCATCTTTTTTTATAATGTTTGATCCACCAAAAATTCCAAAAGGAGTATGAACTGTTGGATAAGGAGATTGATAAGGTGAAGCTGCAACTAAATTGCTAGGCGCAGTAGTATGGGTATATGTTTGACCACCATCAGAAGAAGAAGAATATGTAATTCCATTGTACCAGCAATTATTCCAATTTCCACAGGGTACATATTCATCGTGAATTAATGCATGAACTGTTAAACCATCTTCTGTATATGTAGAAGAAATCCATTCTTTATTGTTGAATTTTGAAGGATCCGAATCTAAATCTGAAGTCATTACTGAAGCACAATCTTTTGATAAAGAGTTAAAATTTGATCCAGTCATTCTCCAACTAGTAAAATGTGAAGCCATTAAATTTAAATTACCAGAAGCATCTCTAAAAACTCTAGTTGGAGCATCTGGAATATCAATAACATTACATTTAGAAGCAGAATAATCATAAACTATTTCAACTGGACCTAAAGTAGTGGTTCCAGGATAGATAATTTGAGATATGATCGAACTTGAAAAAAGAATCAAAAATGAAGAAATAATTACTCTTAACATAGCTTGTTTATTTAATTTTTAATTGAATCTAAACAAATAAACAAATAAAATTTCTTTCTATCTAGAAAAAGTAGACTAAAAAGACAAAAACAATCGCCCATCTATAATTTAAACACATCCATCGATAAAATAAATTACTTTTTTATTTTTTTCAACACATATAATTCATTAAAAGGATAAGATATAATGCTTGTAAAAGGGTATCTAGATTCAATAAAATAACCTTTTCTATTTTTAGGTGAAATTATATAATCATCTTTTACAATCCACCACCAACGTCCTTCGTGCGATGGATCGTAGTTTATAGATTCTGATAAATACCATGCGTTAAATTCAAAACCACCATCAATTTGTTGAGGTAAAATTAAACGTTCATTTGTTAGATGATTTAATGCTTTCCAACGGGCTTGATTCAATCTAAAATAATCAAAAGAACTTGCTACAGAAAAATAGAAAATTGGAAGAAAACTTATTATAAATAAGATTTTATTGAATTCAAAATCATACGATTTAATATATCCAACAAAGAAAAAAGGTATTAAAAACAATAAATATCTATCATTAGCATAATTGAAACAAATTGGAATTAAATAACAAATAAACAGAAGTATAAAAAAAACAGAAACCCAGTTTATATCTTTTTTAAACGTATTAATTATCGATTTTAAAATTGAATAAATTGAAAATGAAAAGCTTAAACATCCTAAAATATTTAAAGCAATAAAAAAAGACTTTATGAGAAATGAATAAATCTTGATTTTATCTGTATTAAAACCAGTTAAAATGATTGGACCAGTTCCGAATGGATAAAAAATATTTCCAACAAATGGATTAATAAAACCTGTAAAAAAAACTTTTAAAAGGACTAGTAACAAGTAGCTAATAAAGAACCATTTGAAATATTTACTCTGAAAAATTTCTTTAAAATGAACTTTAAAATTTGATATCGTTAGTGGTAAAATAATCAACCCTAAACAAAGAGTTGATGAAACAAAATTAACTCCAATTAAACAAATAGATTCTATAGAAGGATGAACAATGGTATCAATAATTCGTGACAATTGAAGATTGTAATTATCTGGTAAAATTTCGTTGCTATTTAATACTATTTCGCTTAGTGAAAGTGCTAAAATATTGATTAAAAAAGGGAATATAGAAATTAATAAATTCTTCCAATTTTTACTGGTTAATATGTAAAATAAAATTCCAAAAATAAGAGGTATCAATATACCAGTTTGTCTATTTATAGTACCTAATACTGTGAAAATTACAAAAAATAATAAATTCAAAATACTTGGAATTTTTAATATTTTAATCATAAAATAAAAAGAAATCAAAGCGAAAAAGAGAACAATCGAATCTGGTAAAAAAGTATTACATAGAGATAATGTCAAAGGATTAAAAATAAAAACAGCTAAAACATAAAGGCTTTTAGTTTTATAAATTTGTAATAATTCTAATATTAGATGAAGAATGTAAACGCTAAATAATGAGGCTAAAATTGACAATAACCTTAAACCAAAAAATGAAAATCCGAAAATTTTACTGAATACTATTCCTAAGAAAAATTGACTTAAAAATGGAATCGCAATCCAATTAGAGAGCTCAATAAGACCTGTTCTACAATATATTTCAATTGATTTTGAATATGCCCAATCGTCATTTAAAGGGAATTCTCCCGTAGGATTTATAAATGCTTCAACAAGAAAAAATATAATTATAACAATCTGCCAACTTTGAAGTTTAAATTTCACGCTTCAAATACTGATTTTCCAGTTGCTAAATCCATGTCAAATTCACCTTCACTTTTTGCTATTACAACAGATGCAAGACAGTTTCCAAGAACATTAATACTAGTTCTACCCATATCCATCAATGCATCCACGGCTAAAATAACACTCGCTTTTTCTGGATCTAATCCCATTGAGGCAACAGTTCCTGCTAAAATAACAAAAGAAGCTCCCCTTACTCCTGCAACACCTTTACTTGTTAGCATAAGAACAAAACACATTGTAATTTGCTGAGATATTGATAAATCAACTCCACACATTTGGGCAACAAAAACAGATGCTAAAGATAAATAAAGAGTTGTTCCATCTAGATTAAAACTATAGCCTGTAGGAATTACAAAAGCGACAACTTTTTTCGCAACACCAAATTTCTCTAAATTTTCCATTGCAATTGGTAAAGAAGCTTCACTACTTGCTGTAGCAAAAGCCAAAGAAACAGGTTCGGAAACAGCGTTTAAAAATCGTTTAATCGGAATTTTAGCAAATAATGCAATAGGTAAAAACACGACTAAAACAAATATTATTAAGGCAATGTATAAGGTTCCAACTAATTTGAATAAATTCACTAAAACATCTACTCCTGACTTAGCAACAGTACTAGACAAAGCTCCAAATACAGCTAATGGAGCTAAATACATTACAATATCTGTAAATTTAAACATCACTTCACTTAATCCTTCAAAGAAATTTAACATAGTTTCTTTTTGACGTTGATGCTTAACCATTCCTAGACCAATTGCGAAAATAACGGAAAACACAACTACTTGTAGAACATTATTTTCAAAAATTGATTTGGCTATATTTTCTGGGAAAATTTCTACTAAATGATCTTTAGGAGCTGCTGCTGCCGCAAGAATTTCAGTCGATTTGGCTGAGTCATTTTTACTTACCTCCACTTTAACTCCAACCCCAGCTTGACTAATATTAATCGCCAATAAACCAATAAACAAAGCAATTGTAGTTACAATTTCAAAGTACAAAATACTTTTTAATCCCATCCTACCTACTTGTTTAATATTGCTATGTCCAGCAATACCAACAACAAGTGTAGCGAAAATTAGAGGTGCAACAAGTGATTTTATTAATCTTAAAAAGATAGTTCCAAAACGTGACATTTCTTTTGCAAAATCAGGAAAATCAATACCAACTTCTATTCCAATAATCATGGATGAAAAGATCCATAAAGACATCTTTTTACGTTTGTAAGAAATGACAAAAAGTAATCCCATTAAAACATATCTAATACTTTTAAAAGCTATTGGATTAATGTTTGGTAAAACTGATTCTAAAAAAAACAAACAGCCTATAAGCATAAATGAACTTACATACCAGAATAAAGAGGAAATAGATTTCATATTTTTTTTAATTTGAAGTCAAATATAGAAATAATAAAAATTAGAACTATAAATAGATTTTGATCAAAACTTTTTTTCTTTTTACTTGTTAAAAGAAAGAAAATTTGTACTATTGTACCGCGAAACAAAATATAATCTTTGTTTACAAAAAAATCCTAGAATACACTTCATTAGAAAATATCTCAATATTTAAAATATACATTTTTCATTTTTATGGATAAAAAAGATTTAGAGAGCAAAAAACTCCCTGATTTAAAGGAAATTGCAAAGTCATTAAATGTTTCAAAAATTGAAACTCTAAAAAAATCAGAATTAATAGATTCTATTCTTTCTGTAAATTCAACAATTAAACCGGTAAAAACAACTAAACCAAAAGTTGAAAAAGTTTTACCAGTAAAAAAAGTTGAAGTTTTAAAGACAATTGAAGAAAGTGTTCCTGAAATAGTTTCCGAAAAACCAAAAAGAGCTCGTACAATAAAAAAAATCGTTGTAACTGAAGAAGTAACTATTGGTCAACCTGAACTTTTTATAAAAGAAAAAACAGAACCATTAGCTTTAGACGTAATTCAAAACTCTGAAATTAAAACGGAAGTGATTGAAAAGCCAATTTTGGAAAAACGCCCAAATAAACCTAATCCTCACCCAAGTAAAATACTAAAACAAGCTGCTGAAAATGCTGCTGCCGGAATTGAAAATAAAACAGTTGATTCAGAGCAGAAAACAAATTTGAATCCTATAAATCCAAATCAAAAACCTGGTTTTGATAAAAATAGAAATCCTAATTCTAACAACCCCAATCATCCAAGTTATCGTAAAGATAATCAAGTAAATACTACTCAAAACAATACAAATCAACAACAGAATAAGCCGCAGCAAAACAACAATCCTAACAACAATCACAACAACAACAAAACTCCTCAACAAATCGAAAGAGAAAAAGAAGAAGAAATGTATGACTTAGTTGGTATTGTAACTGCTGAAGGAGTACTTGAGGTTGCTGCCGAAGGGTTTGGTTTTTTACGCTCATCAGATTATAACTATTTACCTTCACCTGATGATGTCTATGTTTCACAAAGTCAAATAAAATTATTTGGTGTAAAAACTGGTGATACAATTAAAGGATCTATTAGACCTCCACGTGAAGGTGAAAAATTCTTTCCTTTAGTAAAAGTTGACTCCATTAATGGTCGCCATCCTTCTTATATAAGAGATAGAGTCCCATTTCAATATTTAACTCCTCTTTTCCCGGATGAAAAATTCAAATTAACAGGTCACAAGCAAGAAACACTCTCTACAAGAGTGATGGATATGTTTGCACCGATTGGAAAAGGTCAACGTGGTTTAATTGTTGCGCAACCTAAAACAGGTAAAACAATGCTTTTAAAGGACGTAGCGAATGCTATTGCCGCAAATCATCCTGAAACATATTTAATAGTTCTTTTGATTGATGAACGTCCAGAAGAGGTAACAGATATGGCTAGAAGTGTAAAAGCTGAAGTTATTGCTTCCACTTTTGATGAACCAGCCGATCGACACGTTAAAGTTGCAAACATGGTACTTGAAAAAGCAAAGAGAATGGTTGAGTGTGGACACGATGTTTGTATTTTATTAGACTCAATTACTCGTTTAGCTCGTGCATATAATACAGTATCTCCTTCTTCTGGAAAAGTACTTTCAGGGGGTGTGGATGCAAATGCTTTACACAAACCAAAAAGATTCTTCGGAGCTGCACGTAAAATTGAAAATGGTGGATCACTTACAATTTTAGCAACAGCACTTACAGATACTGGATCTAAAATGGATGAAGTAATCTTCGAAGAGTTCAAAGGAACGGGTAACATGGAGTTACAATTAGATCGTAAAATTGCAAATAGACGAATTTTCCCTGCAATTGATTTAATTGC
>CALPSU020000104.1 GCA_943326315.2 Chryseobacterium gleum | reverse complement strand
TTTTCTAGCATTTTGAAGGCTGCTATTAATTTATCTCTTGTTTCTTCTGGAAGAATAACATCATCCACAATTCCACGTTCAGCTGCTCTGTATGGATTTGCAAATTTTTCAGCATATTCAGCTTCTTTTTCTAACAATTTAGCTGCTGGATCTGCTGCTTCTGCAATCTCTTTTTTGAAGATAATTTCTGCCGCTCCTTTCGCTCCCATTACTGCAATTTCAGCTGTTGGCCAAGCAAAATTCATATCTGCACCTATGTTTTTTGAGTTCATTACGTCAAATGCTCCACCGTAAGCTTTACGGGTAATAACTGTAATTCTTGGAACAGTTGCTTCACAGAAAGCATACAATAACTTTGCTCCGTGTGTAATAATTCCTTTCCACTCTTGATCTGTTCCTGGTAAGAAACCTGGCACATCTTCAAAAACCAATAATGGAATATTGAAAGAATCACAGAAACGTACAAAACGAGCTGCTTTTCTGGATGCATCAATATCTAAAACACCCGCCATTGAAGCTGGTTGGTTCGCTACAATTCCTAATGTTTTTCCTGCTAAACGACCAAAACCTACTACTATATTTTTAGCGTAATCTTCTTGAACTTCACGGAAACTATTATCATCAATCACACAGTCAACTACTTTACGAATATCGTATGGTAAATTAGAGTTGGCAGGTAAGATTGTTTTAATGGTATTTAACTTCGCTGGATTGAATTCAAAAGTGGAAAGTTTTGGTGCTAATTGGTTTACATTTTGAGGCATATACGTAATTAAATCACGTACTTTTTTCAAGCATTCTACATCATTTGCTGCTGTAAAATGGTTAACACCTGATTTTTCTGCATGGGTTTTAGCGCCACCTAAATCTTCAGAAGTAACTTCTTCGTGAGTCACTGTTTTTACAACGTTTGGTCCTGTTACGAACATATACGAAGTATCTTCCACCATAAAAACGAAATCCGTTAATGCTGGAGAATATACTGCACCACCAGCACAAGGCCCCATTATTACACTAATTTGAGGAATAACTCCAGATGCTCTCGTATTTCTATAAAAAATATCAGCATAACCAGCTAAAGAAACAACACCTTCTTGAATACGAGCTCCTCCAGAATCGTTTAAACCAATAATTGGTGCGCCATTTTTCATCGCTAAATCCATTACTGTGCAGATTTTTTGAGCATGCGTTTCAGATAATGAACCACCTAATACTGTAAAATCCTGAGAGAATACATAAACAGGTCTACCATGAACGGTTCCGTAACCTGTAATAACACCATCTCCGGGGAAAATAGTTTTTTCTAACCCAAAATAAGTTGAACGATGCTCAACAAACATACCGATTTCATTGAAGGAACCTTCGTCTAATAACAAAGTGATACGTTCTCTAGCATTTAATTTCCCTTGAGAATGTTGTTTATCAATACGAGCCTGACCACCTCCTAATTTGGAAGCCTCACGGCGATTTATCAATTCTTGATTTTTGTCCATCTTCGTAAAAGTTTATCTCCTGTTTTGGATCGGGTGCAAAGATAATGTTTATTTTAAAAAAACATCACCCCTTCAACGTACTCATCACAAAAGCAGTTTGAACGTTTGCAATATTTGGAATATTTGCTAATTTCTGTTTCAGAAATTGTTGGTACTCATCCATATCAGCTACTTCTATGAAAAGCGAATAGTCGAAATCTCCTGCGATATGATAACAAGCGCTTACTTCTGAAAGGTGTATGATTTCAGCTTCAAATCCGTCAATAATTTCAGCATTATGCGACTTTAATGAAACTTGACAAAAAACTTTTAAACCTTTCCCAATTTTCTTTTTGTCTAAAATTGCTATATAACCTTTGATTATTCCTTTTTTCTCAAGTCGTTTAACACGTTCAAATGTTGGAGTTGTAGATAATCCGATAACTGCTGCAATTTCTTTATTTCCAAGTTTTCCATTTTTGGATAAAAGATCTAAAATCTGAAGATCAATCGTATCAAGTTGGACTGTCATAGAATGTTTTTCTTTTAAAGCAATAAAAATAATAAAATTTTAGTTTAAAAAAACTATAGTATAACACTAATAAAGAAAAATAATCTTTAACTAGTAAATTAAATAGAATTAAAGGTAAATTTGAAGAAATTAATAAGAACAAAATTCTATGGATTACTCTAAAATGCAGCCAGAAAGTTTAATGATGACATATGGTTATAAACCATCTCTATCAGAAGGTGCTTTAAAATGCCCTATTTTTCAAACTTCTACCTTTGTTTTCAATTCAGCAATGGAAGGAAAACGATTTTTCGAATTAGCGTATGGATTAAGAGAAAAAGACAAAGGTGAAGAATTAGGATTGATTTACAGTAGATTAAATAATCCTGATTTAGAGATTTTAGAAAATCGCTTGTGTTTATGGGATGGCGCTGAAGATTGTGCTGTTTTTGAAAGTGGTATGTCTGCTATCTCAACTGCATTAATGGAATTTATGGTGCCTGGTGATTTATTATTGTATTCTCGCCCTGTATATGGTGGTACGGATCATTTCATCAATCACTTTTTAAAGAAATTACAAATAGAAGCAGTTGGTTTTCATGCAACAGATTCGAAAGAACAAATTATAGCACGTATCGAAGCAACTGGAAAAGCAAACCGTTTAACGATGATTCACATTGAAACACCTGCTAATCCAACGAATGCTTTGATCGACATTGAAATGTGTGCAGAAATTAAAAATCATTTTGCTACAGAAGATAAACCGGTTATTTTATCCGTTGATAATACCTATATGGGACCAATATGGCAACATCCATTGAAACACGGTGCCGACTTAGTTCTTTATTCTGCTACAAAATACATTGGTGGTCATTCAGATGTAATCGCTGGAGCGTGTTTGGGTTCTAAATCATTGATGGCACGTGTAAAAGGATTAAGAACTTTCTTAGGAAATATGGCTGGACCTTGGACAGGTTGGTTATTAATGAGAAGTTTGGAAACTTTAAAAGTTAGAATGGATGAACAAGCTAGAAATGCTGAATTTGTTGCGAAATATTTAAGAAATCATCCAAAAGTGGAGAAAGTCTATTATTTAGGTTTTATTAATGATGGCGATGATGAAAGAGAAAAAGTAATTTACAAAAAACAATATTCTGCTGCTGGAGCAATGATTGCGTTTGATGTAAAAGGTGGTGAAAAAGAAGCTTTCCATTTTTTAGATTCATTGAAATTAATCAAATTAGCGGTTAGTTTAGGTGGAACAGAAAGTTTAGCAGAACACCCTCAAACAATGACACACGCTGATGTACCTCAAGAAGACAAAAAAGTAATGCATATTACCGAAAAATTAGTGAGACTTTCCGTTGGGGTTGAAAACTACAATGATATTATTGCAGATATTGAACAAGCATTAAGTGGAATGTAAAATTCTTACACTATAATTTAAAGAATTAATTCTTTATAATAAACCTAGGAGGCAATTGCTTTCTAGGTTTATTATTTTAATAATGATTTATATTCCTCAAAACGGTGTTGTCGAATTGGACGCAAATAAGGTTCGGTTGAAAAATAGAGTATTAAACAAGGTGCTATCTTTTTATAGTGATCAACAAATTCGTATTTAACCAATTCTCCGTTGTCGATTCTTTGCTTTATTTTATTGTGATATGGGTACATAATCCTTTTTTAAAATTACGTTTGAAATTGTAAACCAAAAAATCGTACCATCCGATTCATCCGATTCAAAACCTATTGTACCTCTATGATTTTCAATGATCTGTTTCACCATAGCTAATCCTAATCCTGTTCCAGTGCTTTTTGTTGTAAAATAAGGGACAAATATTTTTGAATGTTTATCAGGTGCTATTCCTACTCCATTGTCTTTAAATTTAAACAAGAAATGATCATTTTCTTCTAAAATTATTATTTCAATTTCTCCGTGTTTACCATCTGGAATAGATTGAATCGCATTTTTAATCAGATTATTAAAAACACGTAACATTAAATCTTTATCAGCTATTACTACACATTGTTTTAACTTAGTAGAAATACTTAAATGAAATAATGCTGATCCTTTAAAGACCTCTACTACGTTTTCTAATAAAGGCAAAAGATCAATTTCAATTTCATTTGGTCGAGGTAATTTGGCAAAACTAGAAAATTCATTTGCAATTTTTGCCAATGCATCAATTTGTTCGATAATTGAATTTGTTACTTTTTGAAGTTTTAACCCAGAATTTAAGTCATTTGGATCGTAAACTCTTTGTAACTGTTGAACACTTAATTTCATCGGTGTCAAAGGGTTTTTTATTTCGTGAGCTACTTGTTTGGCCATTTCTCTCCAAGCAGATTCTCGCTCACTTTGCGCTAATTGCTGCGCTGTATATTCTAATTCTTCTAACTTTTGATTATAATCTTTTACTAAGGCGCCTATTTCATCCTCCTTATCATACAATATTTGTTGATTATGTTTTCCGAATCTAACTTTTGAGAAGCTTTCTTGAATAATTCGTAAAGGCGCAGTAACCCAATTAGAAACAAAAATTGCAATAACGATAGAAATACCAAGCAATAGCATAAATACATTAATAATTGCAACTAAAAATCGCTGAATTTGGCTTTCAAACTCTTTTTGCTGTCCGAAATGTTGTAAATTGAGATATCCTAATAATTTTCCATCGTTACTATAAAATGGAGAATAGGCAGACGAATAATTTAAATTACCTATATTTTCTTGGTGTATAAATTCACTTTTATCTTTAATATCCATTTGAAAAAAAGCAGTTGGATTCATTTGTTCACTCAGAAGGCCAATATTGAATATTTTAGGTCGAGAAGCAGCTAAAAGAAATCCATTTTGATCATATAAATTAACATCTGTTACAAATGTTTTTGCAAATTTTTGAAGAATCGTTTCCATGAAATTTCCTTCATCTTGAAGACTTAATTCCCTCTCTTGACCAAGTTTATCCTTTAGTTCCAATTGAACAGAATTTAGTTTTTCACGAATTAAATCATTAGTATATTCCGTATATTGATTACTTACAAAAACACCACTTCCCCAGCCAAATGCTAATAATGACATAAAAACCAAACTAATTAATACAATTTGAATTTTAAATGCTAAAGTAAAACTTTTAGGAAACTTTGATTTTGAATCGAAACGGATTAATAACGGAAGTAAGGATAAACCATAAAAACAAAAAAGATAAGAAAAGGAGGTTATCAATTCAATTATAGTGAAATTTTTAGTAGAAAGTACAACGACATCATTTGCTGTTTTTTGAAGTATATAATGGTTGTATCCATCGCTATCATAATATCCAGTTTTTATTTCGCGCCAATTATTTAAAGCTAAATCAGAAGAAGGATAATGAAATTTTCCGTATTTCGTTACCAAATGTGATTTATAATATTTTGCAATCGAATAATTCTGAAGGGGCTCAAATACTTTTGCTTTTGATGAAATTAATAAACGAGGGAAACCAATCCCTTCTGGTATTTTCTTCGATTTCATGGTTACCATTAATAACGCTTCTAAAGAGTCAGAAGTATAAATTGGCTGTCTAATGATGTAGCTAAAATTTCCAGTGTAATCATTAATAAAAAACACATTACTATCCATTTCTGAAACAGAACCATGTCTTTCAATAATTCTATTTAGCTTATCATAATCGTTTGATTCATTTATTTCACAATTTATAATTGATTCGTGACTTGTATTAAAAAGGTTAAATCCCATTTCATATCTCTCCCAAAAACCATTAAAAATTCTTCTCTCTAATCCGTCTTCAAAATCTGATAATCCCATATGACGAGGTGAAGAAATTAATTTTTGAAGAACCTCATCGTTTTTAATTTTTTCAATGATATTTGAATATTCAATTTCAGTTACAATATCCTTTTCTGTTGCTAACTGATTTGCATACAATTCACGTTCACTTCGTTCTTTTCGACGGTTAAAATCTCCTAAATTTAAAGCTATTAAAAGAGAATATAAAAATAAGAATGATAATCCAAAAGCAATTTTGAAATCTGATCGATTCCAATAAACTGAAACTAAAGCCAATAAAAAAATTAATAATGGAAAAATAGATGAAAAAATTAAGTGACTTCCATAATTGTACTGAAAAAACCAAAATATTATTCCCACTAAAAAACCAAATAAAACAAGGGCTTTAAACGTTATATTATTTCGATGACACAGTTTTATAGCTTCAATAATACCTTGATTAAAAACATAAAATAATAATCCAATACTTGACAATGCCAAAATGGAATAGATATTTAATGAAAATAATTTCTCAATAACCAATGGAATAGAACTATTTTCAATTAATCCTTTGTTGAGATAAATAAGAAACATCCAAAAAGGAACTGTTAGAAGAAGTAATGAAACAGCGATTATTTTACTTGTTTTAGAAGTATTTAATTTCCTCAACTGCTTTACTAAAAAAGACAATGAAAAACTTACAAATAAACAGTTAACCAGGTATTCGAAAAAGTTTGGAAACCACTCATTTGTTCCATATAAACTAGGTTGAAATGTCTCTATATCGTGCATAAATCCAAACCACACGAATTTTATTGATATCAATCTTAAAGCTATTAATGCAAACAACACCAACCAACCAAATTTAGTTGATTTACTTAAAATAGAATGACTTATACTCATAAGCCAAAAAGCAATCGCAGACAATAACAATACAGTCAATAGTAAGGATTCATTTCTACTTGGAATTTGATATTCGTTTGGATTTATAGAAAAAAGATAACTTTTGTTTTTAGAATAAATAGGAAACCCATTTTCTTGTTCGAAAGTAATGTAACTTGAAAAAGGTAAAGATAAATTGTTTGGGAATTCATTAATTAATTCTTTATTTTCATAAGAATAATCATGTTTTACAAGAAAAGAAACGCATATTAATTGATGATTTACTTCCTTTATTTTAGCAAAATACCAACCATTTTGCAGGTGTAATATTCCAGATGATGGAAAGTGAATATCTGCAAATCTTATAATTGGTAATTGATTAGAATTCCAATATATCAATGAATCATTCCGGTAAATATGAATATTGATATCATCCCATTTTGAAGAATTAACCCAAAAATTTTCAGATTCTATATTAAGCAATTTAAATTTTGATTCACTAAATTGTTCTTCTAATTTACTTTCTAATTTTGAAAACTTATTTTGAAAAGAAAGCAGTGATAAGGAATGATTTTCAGAAAAGATTATAAAATAATATACAACGAATAACAAACTGAAAAGTATTGCTAAAACAAATTGATAATATTTTCGGATAATCTGTTTCATAATTTTATTAATCTGCCATAATGGGTCTACTTTCTCTAGCCAACATTGCGCTCAAGGCAAAAGTTGCTAACCAATGTTCTCCCATATAATCTCCATCAATAATAGATGGTAGAGAATATGATAAATGCTTATCTGCTAATTTTAGCAAATGTTTATACCGAACATCATAATGACCTAAATTATACAAACACCAAGCTCTACTAAAGTTTAAACCATCTAAATGTACTAATTTTCCATCCGAACGATCAGTAACTATTCCAACTTCCCATTCAAAATTTGGATTCAATATTTGAGGTATAAATTTTTTAATCCATAAAATAAAATCACTTTTAGGAAGAATTCTTCTCATTAAATCCATTTCCTCCATTGAAGGTGATAAAAAATCATAACCGCTAGGCTCGTAGGATAAAGGTGAGTTTTTATCTCCTAAATAAAACTCTTTTGAGCGTTTTTCTATACTTTTCCTAAAAGTGTCATTTTTAGTAAAAACAGAATAATCATGAGCAAACGCTAATCCAAATGCTGTGTTGATATGGTCTCCCGTTCGAATAGGATAGTGTAATTTAGGTAGAAATTCTATATATTTTTCAACCAAAAGATTAGATAACGGTTCAAGATTTTTAGCCCATTTTTTAGCATCTTGATCCTCCCATGAAAGTAATTCTTGGTGTAATTTTAAAATCCAAGCCCAGCCATACGTTCTCTCAAAGGATCCATTTAATTTCGTTTTGAAAAAAGCAACTTCTTGTAAAATATTTTCTTTAGTCAATTGATAATTTAATTTTTTTCGTATTGAAATATTATTTTTCAGAGTTGGATATTCTTTTAATAGTCTAACCATTAACCAATGTCCATGTACAGCTGAATGCCAATCAAAACAACCATAAAATGCTGGATGAAGATGCTTTGGTGATTTTATATCTGTGCTTTCGTTTAATACTTGCCCTAACTTATTTGGATATTCTTGTTGAATACATTTAAGAGGCAAACTGGATAATCTTTCTGCTTGAGATAATGTCAATT
>CALPSU020000103.1 GCA_943326315.2 Chryseobacterium gleum | reverse complement strand
CTCTTTTTAGTAAATAGTCGAGAAAACAAAGCATTGGAAGCATTAGAAAAATTGATTGACTTGAAAACCAAATACTTTAAAACAATTTATGCCATTAAATGGAGTGCTGGTGAATTGAAATAGGTTGTATTATTCCTAAAAGTTATAAGTATGATTACAACTTTTGCCTTTTTTGATAAAAGTTATAATTACGATTTTATAAAATTTAAATTAATTAAACTACTTATTTTGTTTAACATTTACTATATTTGTTTAAACAAAATAAATGAACGAGCAAATAAATATCGTTTGGTTCAAGAGAGATTTACGATTTACAGATCACGAACCTCTTTTACTTGCTCAACAATCTCAACTTCCAACTTTGCTCATTTATTTTTTCGAGCCGTCCTTAATGGCGTTTGATGATAGCGATACTAGACATTGGCGTTTTATCTATGAGTCGCTTCAAGAAATGAATGAAAAATTAAAATCGTTGGAAGCTAAAATTTATATTTTTCAATCAGAAGTAATCCCCATTTTTGAATTAATAGCTTCTAACTATTCCATTATCAATCTTTATTCACACCAAGAAATAGGCAACAAAATCAGTTTTGATCGTGATCTTGAAGTGAAATCTTTTTGTCAAAAAAATGTAATTAATTGGAAAGAATCGCAAACGAATGGAATTGTTCGAAAATTAAAATCACGCTTTGATTGGGAAAAAAGATGGAAGTCAACTATGCTTTCACAACCTAAAATTATTGATGAAACAAATTGGAATATTTTAAAGTTATCAGATGAATTTTATCGTTTTTACAAAGGTCCTGAACTTCCAAAAGACATAATTAGTTCCAATTCAAATTTTCAAAAAGGTGGAGAATACTGGGCGTGGAGATATCTAGAAAGTTTTTTGAATAATCGCTGTGTAAATTACAGCAAACATATTTCTAAACCTGAATTAAGTAGAAAAGGATGCAGTCGTATCTCCCCTTATATGGCTTATGGAAATATTAGTATGCGAATGGTTTATCAATACACCCTTCAGCATTACAAAGATTCAAAACACAAACGCGCTTTGACTAATTTCATTTCTCGTTTGCACTGGCATTGTCATTTTATACAAAAGTTTGAAGATGAATGTTCAATGGAATTTGAACCAGTCAATAAATCTTATAATTCGATTCAGAAAACACGAAATGAAACTTATATTGCAGCTTGGCAAAACGGAAAAACAGGCGTTCCACTTGTAGATGCGTGTATGCGATGTTTGGTTCAAACAGGATTTATCAATTTTAGAATGCGTGCAATGGTGGTTTCCTTTTTTGTTTTCAATTTATGGCAAGACTGGAGAGATTTACACTTTTTAGCGCGACAATTTCTAGATTATGAACCCGGAATTCATTATCCTCAAATACATATGCAAGCAGGAATTACGGGGGTAAATACAGTTCGTATCTACAATCCCATAAAAAATTCAGAAGACCACGATTCGGAAGGGATATTTATCAAAAAATGGTGTCCCGAATTAGCTGATATACCTCCTCACCTTCTCCATGAACCTTGGAAATTAAATGCCTTTGAACAAGAAATTTACCAGTGTAAAATTGGAATTGACTATCCTGAACCCATTGTAGATTTAGAGTCAACCCGAAAATATGCAAGTGATATTATTTGGGGTAAACGAAAAGAAGTAGAGACAAAACTTGAAGGAATTCGCATTTTAAATAAACACGCAAACCAACGAAAATGAAAACGAAAAGAAGTATTGTTTGGTTTAAATCAGATTTACGCATAGCTGATAATGAAGCACTTGAAAAAGCAGCTAAAGAAAGTGAAGAAATAATTCCTGTTTACATTTTTGATGAAGCCGATTATTCAGAAACAGCTTTTGGAACAAAAAAAACAGGTTCATTTCGTTTTCAATTTTTATTGGAGTCATTAACCGATTTAAATGAACAGTTAATTTCAATTGGTTCGAAATTATTAGTTTTAAAAGGAGACACAGCTACCATTTTAGGAGAGTTAATTAAAAAATACGATGTATCGAAAATCTTTTGTAAACAAGAAGTCGCGTACGAGGAAAAAGTTCGATTAGCAGCTGTTGAAGAAATAGCTTGGAAATTACTTTGTACTGTAGAAACTTTCTCGACTAGTACCTTATTTCACGCTTCAGACTTACCATTCCCTTTGAAAAATATACCAGAAGTCTTTACTGAATTCAGAAAAAAAGTCGAAAAAGAATCAACTGTTCGACCAACTTCAGAAACTCCGAAGTACATAAAATCTCCCATTCTGCCAAAATTTAAACTCCCACAAGCTACAGATTTCGGACTGAAAACACTTGAGATAGATCAACGAACAGCATTTCCATTCAAAGGTGGAGAAACTCAAGTGTTGAAAAGGCTGAATGAATATTTGTTTGAGACACATTTGATTGAGAAATACAAAGAAACACGAAATGGGTTAATTGGGGAATCCTATTCATCAAAACTATCCCCTTGGTTAACAGTAGGTTGCATTTCACCCAAAACCATTTATTATGAAATCAAACGATACGAAAAAGAAGTGTGTGCAAATGAATCTACCTATTGGCTTATCTTCGAATTACTTTGGAGAGATTATTTCCGATTTATGATGAAAAAACACCATCAAAATTATTTTCTACAATTTGGAATTAAAGGTGAAAATTCTCCTTTGCATACTCATCAATCGGAAGCTTTCGAAAAATGGAAAAATGGTGAAACAGGAAATCGATTTATCGATGCGAATATGCTAGAATTAAAACAAACAGGATTCATGAGTAATCGAGGTCGACAAAATGTAGCCAGTTATTTACATCACGATTTACAATCTGATTGGCGTTATGGCGCAGCGTATTTTGAAGAACAATTGATTGATTACGATGTTTGTAGCAATTGGGGAAATTGGGCTTATTTAGCTGGAGTAGGAAATGATCCAAGAGGCAATCGAAAATTTAATACAGAAAAACAAACCAAAGAATACGACGGTAATGAAGCTTTTCGTAATTATTGGCTCAACCAAAAATAGAGATATGGAACTTATAACAGAAAAAGAGTTAGATCAAATGGAACAACGCTTCCGAGCTAGTTTTATTAATTCACTAACAGGATTTAAAAGTGTAGCATTAATTGGAACGAAAAACAAAGCCAATCAAGAAAATTTGGCCATTTTCAACTCATTGGTCCATTTAGGTTCAAATCCTGCATTAATCGGAATAATTATTCGTCCTGATTCGGTTGATCGTCATACATTGGAGAACATAGAAGAATCAGGTTTTTATACCATTAATCACATTTTGGAATCTTTTGTGGAACAAGCTCATCATACAGCAGCTCGTTATCCTAGAAATATCTCTGAATTTGAAGCTACTGGACTAACTCCATTTTATCGAGACGATTTTTTTGCTCCTTATGTGAAAGAATCAAATGTTCAAATTGGTATGGAATTTAAAACAAAAATGAACATTCCTATTAACAACACTTTAATGGTAATTGGTCAGATAAAAAGTATCTCATTACCTGAAAAAGCGATTTCAACCGATGGATTTATAGATTTAGAAATCACAAAAACGATTACAAATAGTGGATTAGATTCATACCATAGAACCGAAAGAATTGTACGTCTACCCTATGCTAAACCTCTTTTTAGTGAATAGTTTTTAGTAATTAGATGTTAGTACATTAGATTTTAGATAATTGTGTAATGTCCTGATATAAGTAGACACTGGTTTATACTAAAATCTTTAAGCCGCATTATAGATATTTTCTGGAAATTCAAATTTTAACGCCCAGTTTGGTCTTTTTACATTATACACTTGGACGGCTTGTTCAAGTGTTTTTCTTACTTGTTTTAAGTTATCAAAAGTAGCATTTAAATTAAATTCATGTTTTAAAATTCCATTAATTCTTTCTGCTAATGCATTTTCATAACAGTTTCCTGCTGCAGCCATACTAATTTTAGCTCCATTTTTTTTGACAATATTGGTGTAAATATGTGAGCAATACTGACTTCCTCTATCTGAATGATGGATCTCTGGCTTCCCGCTCTTTAAAGCCATTTTTAAAGCTTTTACACAACCTTCTAACTCTAAACTTGTACTCGCGTGGTAACCAACTATTTTACGACTATACATGTCTGTAATTAAAGAAACATAACAGAAACCTGATTTTGTTCTCACATAAGTTATATCTGACACCCAAGCTTGATTTTTTCTGACAATCACATTGCCTAATATTAAGTTAGTATATATCTTAAACGGATGATTACTGTTTGTTGTAATTGCATATTTTCTTTTGCGTTCAACTAACATGTTACGCTCTCGTAATAAGGTAAACAAACTATCTCTTCCAATACTAGTATGACCTGATTCTAATAATGTTTTACGTAATAAAAAATGCAATTTACGTCCTCCCAAAACCGGCATTTCTTGTCGAATATTATAGATTTTTTCTAATAATACAGAATGAAATTCAACTTTTTTCTTTTCAAATACGTGAGCTTTATAAAATGAAGACCTAGCATATCCTAGAAATAAACAGGATTGAGTAATCGGTACATTTTTCCTATGATTACACAAAACGATCATTTTCCAAACTTTTTTTTTACTTCTTCCATACTCATGTTTAATTGGTCACACATGACCTCTAAAAAACTTTCAGATGTAATCTGCTTTAAATGAGCATCGGCAAGTGCAATTTTAAGTTTTTTAATCTCTTTTTCTTGCTCTTTTAACCTATCTCTCTCGTTGGGCGTTTCTATTCTCACGATCCTGTTTATTAAGTTAAATTTACCGTACTTACGTATCCAAGAACGGATAGTTTCACATCCAGTTATTCCATATTTCTTCCGAATATCCAGTATGGATAAATTACTCTCTTCTATTTCTTTTAAAATCTGTAATTTAAAAGTTTCACTGTAACGAACAATTTTACGTTTAATCATAAATTATTAAATTATAGTGTCTACTTTTGTTTAGGACGAGACAGAGAAATAAACCTATTATTTTTGAACCATATAAGGGATTATAAGAACATTTAAGAGTTGTATGTGTTATTTCTATGACCTAATTTAAACACAGCTCATATGTCTAAGAGCGAAGCGATCTAAAATCAAGGAGCTATCGCGGTCTAACATCTAAAGTGTTTCGATAATATTCAAAAGTGTTCTGCTTTTATTCTCCGTTTCTTCCCACTCTAATTCTGGAACGGAATCGGCAGTAAAACCTCCGCCCAAATACAAATAAGCATGCCCTTTTTGTACTTGACAACATCTAAGATTGACATACAAGGAAGCAGAATTTTGTGCAATGAAACCGATCATTCCAGTATAAAATTCACGGTCATGCAGTTCTTTAGAATTTATTAAATCAATTGACTCTTTTTGCGGAAAGCCACTAACCGCTGGAGTTGGATGTAATTTTAAAGCAATATCGATACTTTTCTGATTTTCCATATCAAAATTAATATCCGTCCTTACATGTAAAACGGGACCTGCTTCCACATCATATGGACCAGTAATTTCAAGATTTTCTATTCCTTGAGAACTTAATTTTTCTATAATAAAATCCGTTACATATGCTTGCTCCCTTTGCTCCTTTTCGCCCCAAGGTGTTGCTTTCTTCGTAAGTGGTTTTGTACCTGCGAGTGACATCGTAAAAGCAGAATTTGCTGACACATGTAACAACGTTTCAGGCGAGGCTCCTATCCAAGTCCCTACTTCTAACCCAGATATAAGGTACACAAAAGCAGTCGGATACGCATCACATAAAGCATCAAAAAGGTGATTAATTTTATTTTCATCAAAAGGAACTTTTTTGATTCTAGATAAAACGGCTTTCTTTATTTTTTTCTCCACAATGCTATCCAAGAAGGATTTAGCTACTATTAAATATTTTTCTTTATCAATAACAGAAGGTTCAACGCAATTGAAATTAGCAGAGGAAAATGGAGCAGTTGATGGTGAAAATTCAAAGAATTTATCTTTTAGATAGGAAGAAATAACAAACCCATTCGCTTCTCGTATCGATTTTAATTCACGAAACTCACCTGTTTGTTCTATTCTTGGATTTCCTGGAATCCTATATTTTAAAATTTCTGACACTATTTTCTAGGTACAATCATAATTGTTAATCGGCCGGTACAAACTAGCTTATCTGTTTCCATATCAAAAATATCAACTTGCCACAAATGAGTTCTTTTTCCGGCATGTACAATTTTCCCAATCGCTTTGACCATACCACTTTTAACCGCACTTACGTGATTTGCATTTACTTCTAGACCAACCGGATTTTCTTTCGACAAGTCAAGTAGTAACGTAGATCCAACGGATCCTATACTTTCAATTAAGGCAGCACTCGCTCCTCCATGAAGAAGACCCATAGGTTGATGCGTCCGATGATCGACAGGCATTGTAGAAACAACATAGTCATCTCCTATTTCAATACATTTAATTCCCAACACTTCCATTAAAGTGTTTTTATTATAGGAATTAACGACTTCTAAATCTTCTTTTCTTAACTTCATATAATTTCAACTATTTATTACACAAAGCCAAACCTTCTAAAGCGGAAGCATCCGTTTGATACATCAATAGAATTCTTGTAAATAATATTTTTGCTTCTTCCTTTTTTCCTAGAAAATAATTCGTCCATGCAGTCATATTCATAGCGTCATAATCTGTAGGGTAAAGCGTTAATGAGACATCAAAATATTTCAAAGCTTCCACGTAATTTTTCTTGTAATAATAGTTCATCCCTAATCTATAATTTACCAATGAGTTTTTTGGATCCAATCGCACAATTGTTAAATACGTATTTTCTACATCCACCCATTGTTGAAGAGCAATTTGAGGCAGTGTAATCCCCCACAATGGCTCCGTAGCTTTTGGATTTAATAGAACAGCTTTCTTATAATATGAAATGGATGTTACATATTCTTTTTTTAAATAATACAACCATCCCAATCGAGCATTTATAAAATATGATTTTTCAGAATAAATATCATTCATTGATTTTATAGCTTCTGAATACATAAATTTAGATTCGAATATAAAGCTATTGGTGCAGGCATTGGGCGTATCTTGCGAAAATGAATTAGCAGAGAGTAATAAACAAAAAACAAGTGCTATTTTTTTAAAATTTTTCATTGTTATCTATTTTTAAACGATTTATAATTCTTTTTTTAGGAGTCTAAATATACGCTTATTTAATTAAACTAAGACCTTCTAAAGCAGATGCATCAGTCTGATACAGCAATAATACGCGATTAAAAAGGATTTTAGCCTCATTCAAATTTCCTAAGAAATAATTTGTCCATCCACTCATCAATAACGTATTATAATCAAGTGGATATAGATTTAAAGCAACATCAAAATATTTTTTTGCTGATGTATAATTTTTTCTATAATAATAAATCAAACCCAATTTATAAAGAGCGCTAGCATTTCTAGGCTCTAATTTCAATATCGAAAAATAGGTCTTCTCCACATCTACCCATTTCTCTAGCGCAATCTGAGGAGACAACATTGCCCAAAGTGCTTCCGCTGAAGAGGGCATAATAGAACTTGCTTTTTGATAATAAACAATGGCCGAACCATAATTTTTATTTATATAATTCAACCAACCTAAACGTATATTAATAGGATATGATTTTTCACTATACAACTCTTTCATGACTTTTATTGCATCATCATATTGATATTTTGCCTCGTATGCATAGCTTTTAGAAAAAGCAGTTTGCAATTCTTTACTGTCTTGCGCAAAAGATTGACTTGAAAAAACAAGACAAGCTGCTAGGAGTATTTTTTTTAGAAATTCCATTTTATTGTGGTCATTATGTTATTATTCGTATAACTGTATTTTGTTGTTATCGCATCTTTTGAGTTAAATGAGTTGTATTGATCATATTGACCTTGTCTCATTTGTCTGCTATACCCAATCGTCAACTCAATTTTCTTGATATAAAAATGGGCATTCACATTCCAGTTCGATAAAATTGCATCTGCAGTATTGTATACGACAAACCCATTGCTCGTAATATAATTCGAATGATCTCCAATCGAAAAAATTGCATCTACATACATTTTTTTGGTAACTTTTGCTCCTATTTTCTCAGTTATAACATACTGTTTATTACCATCATTATTAATCAAAGCATAAGAAGCTCCTAGATAAAAATTAACATTACCAAAAGGAAAATACGTTGCCGAAAATTCCATTTGTTTTTGTTTTAGATTATACAAATCACTAAATGACATTGAAAAAGAAGGGGAAATATATTTCATCCTCTTACCGATTGTCCCAGAAAAAGAAAAGTTATTATACGTTGTCTTTGAATCTATATAATCGATTTTAGG
>CALPSU020000102.1 GCA_943326315.2 Chryseobacterium gleum | reverse complement strand
CATTGACGCAAATTCGTTCGATATCATCTTTATCATATCTATGTTCAAAACAATTATCTTTTAATTCATAGTAAAGTGACGTTCTTGAATCAGAATAATCCTCCCTAATCTTAATAATTACATAGCCTTTATCTCCAGCTTTTTTTACAATGAGTTGATTTACGCCATCAACATACATACCCTGATAGTTTTTTTCTTCAGAACATGATAATGACATTATTAAAATTGAGAAATATAGTATCTTCTTCATCCTAATATATTTGATTTTTATAAAATTTAGTTATTCAATTTTTACTCGGTGATTTAAATTTCTCCCAAGGTTTTTTTACTAATTTTTTATTTTAAATAAAATTTATGATTGTATTATCAGAAAGAGAAGCCGGTACTAATAGTTATGAATTGAAAATTTACTCTTGAATTAATTGAATTATAATAAGAATATGAATTTACTTTTATTAACTCTAATTTATATCCAACATTGAATAAATACGCAACATTTTTTGAAATGTATGTTTTAATACCAATTTGTGGATTTATAACAAGTAATCCTTTATAATTATCATTTTGTAAACTAAATGGATATCCAGCATTTAGAGAAAAAACTGGACTTACCCTCCCTTTTAAAAACGTTACTCTTGCATCAAATGTAATTGGCAGTAATGGAGCAATTGAGCGGGATAATTCAAATCCTACTCCAATTCCTAAAGATAAATGTTCATTAAGTTGATATCCATTGATAGTTCTTAGACCTATAGAATATTCTTCACTATTTTTCATTCCGGAATATATATAATTAAGATTGCCAATTCCAGGAGAGTAAATCATTTCTGTAAAATTAATAAAACCCTTTTTTTTAAAATTAGTTACTTTAGTATTATTGTTCAAATCATCCTGAGAAATATTTTCTTTAGTCATTTTTTCAATTTCATCATATTTGAAAAAGAAAACGTTTCTATCCTTAGTTTGAATTTTAATACTTTGATTTGGTACTTGCTCAATAATAATTCCTCTTATGATACTTCCATTTTTTAAATAAACGGCATCTTCCAAATTATTTTGACCATACGTTAAGTTACATACTAAAACGAATACAAAAAGTACTCTGTTTTTGATTTTGCTTCCCATTATAAATTAATTTTTGTTAATGTTAGATATACAAATGTACATTATATATATCTATATAAATACTATATTTTATATATTAATTTAAATATATGAGATTTGTCATTATGACGAAGCTTGGAATATATTTAGCAAAACGCGCTATTAATAAATCAGAAGTTGCTCGTAGAACAGGTTTAAGTAAAGTTCGCATCAATGAACTTACTTTAAATGAAAATACTAAACTAAAAGCAAGTGAATTATACCTTATTGCACTAGCTATTGATATAAATCCTTCTGATTTACTTTTTGAAATATGTGGTGATTTAAAATTAAAGAGTTAATTGTCAATCAAAATTTTGAGCAATTTTGTCACTTTAATTAGGGATACTTTATTTTTCGAATTAATTTAAATTGAGTATGGTAAGTATCATGTTTTAATCATTTAAATCAAATACTACATGATAAACATTTTCAATTTCATCAACTTCTTGGCCAACAATATTAGTAATCATGTATTTACCTGTTTTTTTTAATTATTCTAGAAAAAGAGGTACTTTAATCGGTTAATCTGGAAAAATAGTTACTTTCCAATACAAAACTTACTAAAGATATTACCTAAAATCTCATCGCTCGATATATCGCCTGTAATTGTTCCTAACTGATACATTGCTTGTCTTATATCCATTGCGACGAAATCAGAGCTTATATCCGCTTCTAGACCGTTTTTAGCACTTTGCAAAGAAGCTTCAGTTTTGGTAAGAGCATCAAAATGTCGAACATTGGAAACAATTGTCTCGTTCGCTAAATCAAAATTTCCTATAACTTGCTCTTCCATCCATGAACGCAATGCATCGATACCATTTCCTTCTTTTGCACTAATTGAGATAAACTTCGATACATCCCGAACAAAATTCGGGACACTCAGTTCATTTGAATCGCTGGTCTGAGTGTCGATTGATAAATCGACGTATCGAAGATCAGCTTTATTACCAATCAATAAAAATTTCTTATCCGGATATTGAACTTGTAATTCATTAACCCATTCTGAAGCCGCCCTAGTGTCCATGGATTTATGACCTTCAGCTAAAGATCCTTCATCGCTGTAATCACTCATCACTAAGACAATTTGGGCCGACTTAATCTTTTCTAAAGATCGTTCAATACCCATCGCTTCAATTGTTTCAGCTCCTTCCCGAATTCCTGCTGTATCAATTAAACGGAAAAGAATTCCATTAATATTTAGAGTTTCCTCAATTACGTCTCTAGTTGTTCCTTCGATATTACTTACTATCGCTCGATCTTCTCCTAAAAGAGTATTTAAAAGTGTACTTTTTCCTGTATTTGGAGCACCAACTATTGCAACTGGAACACCATTCTTAATTGCATTTCCTAATTCAAATGATTTCGCTAAACGACCAATATATAAAAGAACATCGTTGACCATTTTATTCAATTGTGTTCTATCTGCAAATTGAACATCCTCTTCTCCGAAATCCAATTCTAATTCTATTAAAGATGCAAAATTGATTAACTTTTCACGGATGTCTTTTAACTCGTTAGAAAAACCACCGCGCATTTGTTTCATAGCAATGTTATGGGCATTTCTAGATTGTGACGCAATTAAATCTGCAACGGCTTCTGCTTGAGATAAATCCATTTTGCCATTCATGAACGCGCGCATCGTAAATTCTCCTGGTTCAGCCATTCTACAGCCATTTTTTAATAATAGTTGGATGATTTGCTGCTGAATAAATGGAGAACCATGACAACCGATTTCTGCAATTTCTTCACCTGTAAAACTTTTACCTTCTGAAAAAATTGTAATTAAAACCTCATCTATGATATCGGAAGATGAATTTTTGATAGTTGCAAAATGTGCCGTATGAGAAAGTTTTCCTGCTAAATTTTTAGATGAAATTTTCGAAACAATTGAAAGTGCTTCATTACCTGAAACACGGATTAATCCAATCGCTCCTACTCCATTTGCAGTTGATAAAGCGCAAATTGTATCTTTGTTTTGTCCTATATTCATCATCCAACAAAGGTAGGGAAAAGATTGAAGAGCTAAGAATTGAGTGACGCAAAAAACACTAAAAATTGATATTTACCGCTTATCCTAAAGATGAACCGACAACTATAAAATAAACTAGAATAAAAATACATTTCTTATATTTGATAAAAATAAAATTTAGTAATATGAAAAAAACAATACTTAATATCTTTTTTGTAGGATTTTCAACATTAATATTTGCTCAAGAACCTGCAATAACATCAACGAATGCTGAAAACAGTGAATACAAGTTCACAAAAGTAGCGCACTTAGAATCCACTCCTGTTTTAAGTCAAGGAAATACAGGAACGTGTTGGAGCTTTTCATCTTTGTCCTTTTTTGAATCTGAAATGATTCGTAAAGGGAATAAAAATCCAGCTATTTTATCTCAAATGTTTATTTCTCGAAAAGCTTATGAAGCAAAAGCAGAGAAATTTATTCGTTTAGATGGAAAAGGTAATTTCTCAGAAGGTGGAGCATTTCATGATATCCCTTTTGTAATTAAAAATTATGGAATTGTACCTCAATCTGTATATACAGGATTACAAGATGGAAATGAAGAGCATAACCATACTGAAATGTTTAGCGTTTTAAATGGGACGATTACAGGATTATTATCTTATATGAAAGATATGGGTAACACTGGTATTTCTAAATCATGGAAACCAGCTCTTAATGGAGTTTTAGATGCCTATTTCGGAACGGATGTTAAAGAATTTAAGTATAATGATAAAATATTTACACCTCAAAATTATGCTAAGTCATTAGGATTAAATATGGACGAGTATGTTGATGTTACTTCATTTAATAACTCACCATACAATAAAAAATGTATCATCGAGGTTCAAGACAATTGGATTTGGGCTGAAAGTTATAATGTAGAATTAAACGATTTAGTTGACATTACAATAAATGCTTTGAAAACAGGATACACTGTAGCTTGGGGAGCAGATGTTTCTGAGAAAGGATTCAGTTTCAACGAAGGAATTGCAATTGTTCCTGAAGATCCTTCTACAATACAAATTAAAGGTAAAAACAATAAAAATTTCTCGGACGCTGGTGCTGAAAAGAAATCAAATGCTTTTTTACAACCTGTGAAAGAATTGACAATTACTCCAGAATTACGTCAGAAAGCATACGATAATAAAACAACTACAGACGATCATGGAATGCATATCGTTGGGTTATATAAAGATCAAAATGGAACAAATTTCTTCTTAGTTAAAAACTCTTGGGGAACAGATAACTTCCCAAAAGGATATTTCTATGTTTCTGAAAACTATTTCAAATATAAAACAATGAATATTTTCTTACATAAAGATGCTTTTCAAACTTCTGTTAAAAAGAAATTAGGACTATAATTATTAACTATTTTTCATAAAAAATGCCTCCAAATGGAGGCATTTTTTATGAAAAATATATTCAGGAATGCTTCTTCAAAGTATACAATTGATAAACAGAAGAAACTAAAACGATTAAAACTACAAATAACCATTCTGGAAACCTATAAAAATGAACCAGACCAAAAGAAAGAGCTGAAAAGGATAGTAATATTGTCATCGCTTTTAAATGTGGATTCCAATGCGTTTCAATTTTTGATTTAGAATAAATGGCCGGCACTAAAAATTCCATTTTATATTGAGAATAACCCATAAATGCTACCAAAGGAACTAATAAAAAACCTTGTTCTATTCCCATTTCTTTATAACTCCAAAATTCAATTATCTCTTGCGTTCCATTAAAATTTAGTTGAATAAATGGCATCGTAATTTGAACCAAAAAAACAATTGAACACAATAATAAAAAACTTAATAAACTCTTTTTAAACCAAGCTCTTTTTTCATTTTCAACATCTTCAAAACCTTGTTCTCTCTGAAAATTAACTATTTTTTTAGACTTTAGATGTAACAAAACTTCTTTAGTTAGCAAGTCTAAAAAATAAAAAAGAAGAATAAAATATAAATTCCAATCCCAAAAGAAAAAACCTAAAACAGGAATAAATGCATCTCCAATTAGTTGAATGTATTTTGGATTTAGACGCATCTTAATTGTATTTTTCAATCAACTCTTTGGAAAGTGAAAAAGAAGGGTCAAAACTCAAAGCTTTTCGAAAAGAAAGCATCGCATTTGGTTTATCTCCTTTATTCAAATAACAAATCCCTAAATTATGCCAAGCTTGAACATTATCAGGAGATGTTTGGATACAACTGTTGTAAAAATACATTGCACTATCCATATCAGTAGGTTTTTCTAACCATTGTTTAATATAACCCAATTGAAATAATGCTTCTGAATATGTAGTATCTATTTGAATCATTTTTCGGTACAATTTTTTAGACTCATTTAATCTATTAAACAATTGATCAGCATACGCTAAAGCATATAAAACATCTGTGTTTCGAGGTTTTAAAGTTGCTGCTGTTTTGTAATATTCTAGACAAATTTTATCATTTTCGGATTGATACAGAGACCCGAGCATTAAATAAGCTTCGAAGAATTTTGGATCTTGTTGAACTGCGGTTTCATAAGAAGATTTAGCCAGTTTTACGTTATGCAAATGTAAATAATTAGTTCCTTTTAATACGTATGCGTCTCTGTATCTAGGATCTATTTTTAAGGCTACATTAATGTACTGAAATGATTTGTCAAAATCCTGCTGTTGACTGTATGTTGTTGCTAAAGAAACTAATGCTTTCGTGTTTTTTGGCTCTTTTTTAATTATAAATGTGAAATGTCTTTGAGCCGTTAATACATCTGAAACGGATCTATTTGGTCTATTATTCAAAACATCTGCATATAATAATCTAGCTTGTATATTATTACTATCTAATCTATATGCCTTTGCCCCATCTGCAAATGCACTTTCAAATGCATATTCTTTCAACAATTTTGTTCCTCGAGTAATTAAAAGTGGAATACTATCTGGATATTTTACAAGTAAACTATCCAAATCTAATGGTTTTAAACTCGTTGGTTTAGAATCACCACAACTTAGAAAGAAAAAAGCTGGTATTAAAAATAATAAGTATTTCATTGATTTTTTTCTATTTTTAGAACTATTGTATTCGGTAAAGTTAAATGATTTTTATTAGTTTTCAATTCCGTTTAAGCATTGTATTGTTAGGTTTAATAGAAATTAAATAAAAAATAATTTTTAAACGCTAAATTATAGTGAAAAACAGAATTGATAAATATCAGTTTAATAATTAATATGTGCTATTAAAAATCCTAAAAAAGGATTAAATTTGTAAAAATAATTCCTTTCAAAAATGAAAAAGAGTTTTCAAATTTTAGTTATTCTTTGCCTAACATTCTTTGCTTTTAATGTTGTTGGACAAGGTTGTTCACAATGTAAAATGTTATCAGAGCAAGCTACCGAACTAGATGAAGCTTCTTTCGGAACGAATATAAATTATGGAATTTTATATTTAATGATTATCCCCTACATTCTACTAATGATTCTTTTTAGAAAGAGAATTAAAGGTTTGTTTTTAAGCTTGACGAAAAATATAAAAAAATAACTCCTAAAACAAGAAATCATTGTAAGGATAGCGCACTTTAAAAATGCGTTTTACTTCGTCGTATATAACTTGTTTTAACTCATCAACATTTTCTTTTTCTTGCGCTGAAATAAAAACACATAATGTCCCATTTAGTTTAGACATCCATGTTTTTTTCAATTCTTCTAAGGAATAATTTTCTTTCTCCATCGGAGAAGGGTCATCTTTATGTTTTTCAACAAAAGTATATGCGTCGATTTTATTAAACACCAAAATTACTGGCTTTTCAGTTTTATCGATCTCTGCTAAAGTCTCATTCACAACATTATATTGATCTTCAAAATTGGAATGAGAAATGTCTAAAATATGAATCAATAAATCAGCTTCTCTTACTTCATCCAACGTTGACTTAAATGATTCTACCAATTGATGCGGTAATTTTCGAATAAATCCAACGGTGTCGGTTAATAAAAAAGGCATATTTTCAATCACAACTTTTCTAACTGTAGTATCTAAAGTCGCGAATAATTTATTTTCAGCAAACACTTCAGACTTACTCAATAAGTTCATGATCGTACTTTTACCAACATTCGTATAACCGACTAAAGCAACTCTTACTAATTGCCCTCGATTTCCACGTTGAACAATAGATTGTTTGTCAATGTCTTTTAGTTTTTCCTTTAAAAGAGCAATTTTTGTATTTATGATTCTTCTATCGGTTTCAATTTGTGTTTCACCTGGACCACGCATACCAATACCACCTTTTTGACGTTCAAGGTGAGTCCAAAGTCGGGTTAATCGAGGAAGTGAATATTGAAGTTGTGCTAATTCTACTTGTGTTTTAGCGCTTGAAGAACGAGCTCTACTAGCAAATATATCTAAGATTAAATTATTTCTATCTAAAACTTTAATTTGTAAAGATGTTTCAATATTTCTCAATTGAGAAGGAGAAAGTTCATCGTCAAAAATTGCAAGATCGATGTCATTCTCAATCACATATTGTCTGATTTCTTCTAATTTTCCAGTTCCAACAAACGTTTTAGAATTTTCAATAGTAACTTTTTGTAAAAACACACGATCTGTAATAGCTCCAGCAGTTTCTGCTAAGAACTTTAATTCATCAATGTATTCTTGCGCTAATTCTTCCGTTAATTTTTGAGTAATGATGCCTACTAAAATACATTTTTCCTCAACTGCATCAACAAGTATGTGCCCTGTTCCTGTTTCCATTATTTCTTAAAACCATTGACCTCCTAAAGCTGCTCTAAACGGCCAAGGAATAGAAGCTAAAATCAAAATTAAAGCAAACGTATACCAAACAACAATTTTTTGATGTTTTACTATTGGCGCATCTGCTTTTTCTGCTTTTTTTCTTCCAATTGTCACCAAAACAATTGCAATCACCATCATTAACCAATGCTCTAAACCAAAGAAACGAAACATAGCATCTTTCATCCAACCAGATTGGAAACTTATTTTTTGAGAAACAAATGAAAGTATTGAACCAATTAATAATTGAGTATGCAACATAATCATTGCAAAAAGGTTAAGCATTTTATCTTTTTTCAAGTATTCTCCTTTACTTTTAGAAACAATTGCATTAAAAATTGCAGCAATAAGTAATATAAGAGCAACCCATCGTAAACCAGAATGTGTGTGTAAAAGTGCGTTATACATAATAATATTTTTTAACAAAAGTAACCAAAAAGACTGAGTGAATTTAGCCTTTTAACAAAACAATT
>CALPSU020000101.1 GCA_943326315.2 Chryseobacterium gleum | reverse complement strand
TATCGGAGCGGAAGGAATGAAGAAATCTTCGGATTGGAACGGAATTATAGCGAATGATCCATTAGAAATTGCCAATGCTTCCATTGATTTATATATCAATAAAGCGCTATGGCAGAAATCACAACAAAACGGTGTTGAAATTCTTGAAAAATGCTATTTACCCACCAATGGGAAAAGTGATTTTTTGAATACTTTGAAAGATTTAGAGATCAATATTAAAAATCATCGAATTCAGAACTTTATGGGGGCAATGTTGATGCATCATTCAATTGCGAGCACCAAATTTATGTCGAAGTGGATTGAGGAGAAAAACAAAGCTTATTGACTCGAATTTTTGCATCTCAACATCCAAAAAAATGTTTAATTTTGCAGTATGATTTTATACAATGTAACGGTTAGTATTGACACAAACATTCATGAAGAATGGTTGGAATGGATGCGTTCTACACATATCCCCCAAGTAATGGAAACAGGTTGCTTTTTAGAAAGTAGAATTTCACGTGTTAATGGAGAAGAAGAAGGAGGAATGACATTTGCGATTACGTATTTAAGTCCTAGTTCTGAAGTTTTTGAAACCTATGAAAAAGATCACGCACCCTTATTACAAGAAGATCATTCTAAACGATATGGAGGTAAATTTGCTGCTTTTAGAACAACATTGTCTGTTATAGAAGAATTTAAAGTATGAAATTCAAGGTAAAAGCAAAAAAACATTTAGGGCAACATTTTTTAACAGATAAAAATATTTGTCAGAAAATTGCACAACAATTCCAAGGTTTTCAAGGATGTAATAAAGTATTGGAGGTTGGTCCTGGAATGGGTGCTTTGACAGAATATTTATTGGAAAGAAAAGAATCTGAAGTTCATGTAATGGAGATCGATAGAGATTCTATCGCTTATTTAAAAGAACATTTTCCAATTTTAGAAGGTAAAATTTATGAATCTGATTTCTTGCATACTAAATTCGAAACTATTTTTGGAGATGAGAAGTTTGCTGTAGTTGGAAATTTTCCATACAATATTTCTTCTCAAATAATGTTCAAGTGTTTGGAGTATCGAAACCAAATACCTGAAATTATGGGAATGTTTCAACGAGAAGTTGCTTGGAGAATTGCCGAAAAACCAGGTACAAAACAATATGGAATTATAAGTGTTTTAATACAAGCTTTTTACGATATTGAATATTGTTTTACAGTTGATGAACATGTTTTTAATCCTCCTCCAAAAGTCAAATCAGGAGTTATAAGATGTACTCGAAATGAGCGTCAAACATTACCATGTGATGATAAATTATTTATTCACGTAGTTAAGCAAACTTTTGGGCAACGAAGAAAAACAATTCGTAATTCTTTGAAATCTATTATTCATAATCCATTATTTGAGCATCCATTTTTAACATTACGTCCTGAAAGGCTTTCTGTTGATGATTTTATTGACTTAACGTTAGCGATTGAAAAATTTAGAATTGAGAATGTAGAAGATGAAATTATTATAGTTAGTTAAGAATAATTTTTATCTTTTTTAGATATTTTCTTTTATTAAAATAGAATTTTTACTTTCTTTGTCGTATTAAATTTTAATATTATGAGTTCAAGAAAAGCATTTGAGGCAATTGGTGATTTTTTATATGATGTCCCTTTTGAGTTATACGATAATATTGGTAATATTTTCAATTATTCTTGTATTGTATTAGGATTTGTTGGGTTATTTTATTGGTTGAATTTACAACGTAAATTTAACAGCGATAAAAAGAATCATCCTTACGGATAAGTATTTTCACTAAATAAATATTTCTGAAGGTTATTTGTCACAGGCAAATAACCTTTTTTATTTTATAAGATGTATATGCCACAATTTTCTGTTATAATAACTGCTGGAGGAATTGGAAAAAGGATGGGCTCAGATATTCCTAAACAATTTTTAGAAGTCTCTAACCTTCCAATTTTGATGCATACAATTAATTGTTTTTATACTTTTGATTCTACGTGTCAAATCATAGTCACTTTACCAAAAAGTTGGATTGTATTTTGGAATCAACTAATTGAAAAACATGTATATAAAGTTCCACACATCCTTGTTGATGGTGGAATTGAACGGTATGATTCAATAAAAAATGCACTCTCAATGTGTACCAATGAAATTATTGGTGTTCATGATGGAGTTCGACCTTTAGTTAGTCACGAAACTATTAATCGTTGTATAATATTAGCCAATGAAAAAGGATCAGCAATTCCAACATTACCATTAAAAGAATCACTTAGAAAATTAGAAGAAAACTCAACGATTTCAGTTGATAGAAAAGATTATTTAAATGTTCAAACCCCACAATTTTTCAAAAAAAATATCCTAATTCAGGCATATAAAATTCCTTTTCATTCAGGTATTACAGATGATGCTTCTTTAGTTGAAGAAGCAGGTTTTAATGTCGAAATTGCATTGGGAAATGAAGAGAATATCAAAATAACTTCTCCTTTTGATTTACAAATCGTTAATCTATTCATTAAATAGACTAATCAATTTCTTTTTTAAGATTTATATTAATGTATCTTTGCGGAACAATTTAAGCATATAATGAAAATAACAGATCATTTACAACAATCCAAAGAAACTTTATTTTCAATTGAGATTCTTCCCCCATTAAAGGGTAAAAGTATTCAATCAATTTATGATGGAATAGACCCATTGATGGAATTTAAGCCTCGTTTTGTAAATGTTACATACCATAGAGAAGAGTATATTTATAAAGAAAGAGAAAGAGGTTTATTGGAAAAGATAGCTATACGTAAACGACCAGGTACTGTAGGTATTTGTGCTGCTATTATGAATAAATATCAAGTAGATGCAGTTCCTCATCTTATTTGTGGAGGATTTAGTAAAGAAGAAACTGAAAATGCATTGATTGATTTGCAATTTTTAGGAATTGATAATGTTTTAGCTTTACGAGGAGATTCTATTAAAACTGAATCTAATTTTCGTCCTCATGAAGACGGTCATGAATTTGCTGTTGATTTAATTAGACAAGTTAAAGCAATGAATGAAGGTAATTACATGATGGATGATATTCAATTGGCACCAACGGATTTTTGTATAGGAGCTGCTGGTTATCCTGAAAAGCATTTTGAAGCAATGAATTTATCTACAGATTTACAATATCTAAAAGCAAAAGTGGATGCAGGAGCAGAGTATATTGTAACTCAAATGTTTTTTGATAACAGTAAATTTTTTGCTTTCGTTGATGCTTGTAGAGCTGTTGGAATAAATGTTCCAATTATACCAGGTTTAAAACCAATTAAAAATTTATCGCATATTTCTTTTTTACCTAAGTTTTTTCATATTGATTATCCGGAAGATTTATCCAAAGAATTATTAAAATGCAAGGATAATAAACAGGTCGAGCAGTTAGGAATTGAATGGGGAATTTCTCAATCTAAAGAATTGAAAGCTGCTAATGTACCATGTATTCATTTTTATTCCATGGGAAATTCATATTCCGTTCAATCAATTGCAAAGGAAATATTTTAATTTTTCAATATTTATGAAACAGATTATCTTTTTACTTTTTATAAGCATCAATTTTTTTTCATTTTCTCAAACGAAAGGTTTGCATTTAAATAATGCATTAATAATAGGGCAATTAGATAAAGCTGATGACCGTTATTCTATCGAGATTGCATTAACTGAAATATTAACGAATGCTGGTGTTAAATCAATACCATCCTTAAACATATTAAAAATTGGAGGAGATATCCTTCAATTATCAGAAGATTCTATTAATAAGATAGTAGCTTCGAAAGGGATTGATACGTATATGACTATTTCAGTAAGAGGTTTTGATAAAAAATTTAGATTAGCTAAAAACCATGATAATTTTAAAACAGCTTTAGCTACAGGACATTTGTTTCCATTATACCGTGACGAAACAGTTTCCGTTAGTTTTGAATTTACTTTTTATCGGGAAGGACAATTTATGGGAACTGACATTATTAAATGTGGCAATGTAAGCTCAAGAGATATTGTATTAAAACGTTTTCGTAAAAAAACAGCAAGAAGAGTTAAGAAATGGATGAGATAATATTTTTTTAACTCTTTTTATTTTCTCTACAACCCTTATTTTAACTCATTTTTTCATTCTTCTCATTTAATTTTTTCATAAATAATTAAATTTTCATTTGCTAATTAAAATATTCGTTTTATATTTGATTAATAATTCGTCAATTAAATGTTTAAATAATGAGCAGTTTAAAATTTTTAAAAGTAGGAGATGTTTCCCCATCTTTTACATCAAAAGATCAAAATGGAAATTCTATTAGTTCATCCGATTTTCAAGGTAAAAAATGGGTAATTTATTTTTATCCAAAAGATCAGACTCCTGGCTGTATTGCTCAAGCATGTAATATTAGAGATAACTATTCTACCCTTTTAAAACAAGGTATTCAAATTATCGGAGTTAGTGCTGATAATGAAAAGTCTCATCTTAATTTCATTGAAAAACAGCAAATACCTTTTCCTCTCTTAGCGGATGAAGATTTATCGGTGATTAAATCATTTGGTGTTTGGGGGGAGAAAAAATTTATGGGTAAAATCTACGATGGAATTCATAGAACAACTTTTCTTATAAATGAGCATGGAGTAATTGTTGGAATTATCGATAAGCCTCAAACAAAAGCTCATGCTGAAGAAATTCTAGATTTATTTAAAAATATTTAGATAAACATAAATAGATTACGTAGTAACAGCTACATCTTTGTAGAAGTTAAAACAAAAACATACTATTAATCTTTCGAAATATTGGATGCTAACGATCATCTTTTTTCGAAATAAAACAAAAACGATATGGCAGTTAAAGAAGTAAACGCAGACAAATTAAAAGCTCTTCAATTAACAATGGAAAAGCTTGATAAGGCATATGGTAAAGGCACCGTAATGAAATTAGGAGATGCTCCTTTAACAGATATTGAAGTTATTCAAACTGGTTCAATTACGTTGGATTTAGCGTTAGGCATTAATGGTTTTCCAAAAGGAAGAGTAGTAGAAATATACGGACCAGAATCTTCAGGTAAAACAACTTTAGCAATTCATGCTATTGCAGAGTGTCAAAAAAATGGTGGAATTGCAGCTTTCATAGATGCGGAACATGCTTTTGATCAATTTTATGCTCAAAAATTAGGAGTAGATATAGGTAATTTATTGATCTCTCAACCAGATAATGGTGAACAAGCCTTAGAAATTGCGGATAATTTAATCCGTTCTGGAGCGGTCGATTTAGTAGTTATTGACTCTGTTGCAGCCCTAACTCCAAAAGCAGAAATTGAAGGTGAAATGGGTGATTCTCAAATGGGTTTACAAGCTCGATTGATGTCGAAAGCATTGCGTAAATTAACGGGTTCTATTAATAAAGCAGGTACTTGTTGTATTTTTATTAATCAATTACGTGAAAAAATTGGAGTAATGTTTGGTAATCCAGAAACAACAACTGGAGGTAATGCTTTGAAATTTTATGCATCTGTTCGAATTGATATTAGAAGAGCTAGTCAAATTAAAGATGGAGATGAAATTATTGGAAATCGTGTAAAAGTCAAAGTGGTTAAAAATAAATTAGCTCCCCCATTCCGTAAAGCTGAATTTGACATCATGTATGGAGGAGGAATTTCTAAAGTTGGTGAAATTGTTGACTTAGGAGTTGAGTTAAATATAGTAAAGAAAAGCGGTTCTTGGTTTTCTTATGGAGAAACAAGATTAGGACAAGGAAGAGACTCTGTTAAACAATTAATATTAGATAATCCTGAGTTGATGTTAGAATTGGAACTTAAGATTAAAAGTGCTCTTGCTACACCTGGAACAGTTGTTCCAATGTTGGAACAAGAATAATTGCATATCGTTAAGAACAGCGTCTATTTATAGGCGCTGTTTTTTTATGCATGTAATTATTGTTTTTTTAAAAGTCTTTCAATTCGAACTTCTTTATCTAACTCACCTTTATTTTCTAGATAATCAGAAAATTCCTTTGCTAATAGAGGTGCCATTAAATACCCCTTTGTTCCTAAACCATTAAATATAAGTAGATTATTAAAATTTGGATGTTTACCAATTATAGGCCTTCTATCTGGAGTTGTCGGACGAATACCAGCTTTTTGATCAACAACTTCAAATGGTTTATATGTCAGAAGTTTAATTTTTTCTAATAAATCATTTTTACCTTCCTCAGTTATACTTCTTTCAGGAGTATTCCAGATATAAGTTGCACCTAAACGAAAAAGATTTCCCCCAACTGGTAAAAGAAAGCATTTTCTATTGAGAGATTCATTTTGTGAAATTTCTGTCGATTTTATTGTTAGAACTTCTCCTTTAGTATGCTCTATAATAAATTGATTAAACCATGGATTATCTGAATTTTGAGAACCTTCACAAAAAAGGATAAAATCATATTTCTTATTCTTATATATTGAATCTGTCGGATTTATTGTTGCATAATCCATTTTTTCAGTTTCAATATCACCTCTTTTTGAAATCCATTTTTTACCAGCTTCTAAAAAATCAATTGCATTAACATAGGATGACTTTTTAATTCTTCCTGATCCAAAATCATTTTGAGCTAAATTGTAATTGTCATCTTCTTCTGTAATTGTTTCTAAATAATCTGAAAATCCATCTCTATTTTGTTTTTCAAGCCACATTACTTTTTCATGTGACGATGAAAACATTCTACGAATTTGTATAGGATAATATATATTTGTATTTGTATCGATTCCTAAATCAGTATAAAAATTTTCCGCATAAGGTAAGAATTCATCTACTCTCCAAGATTTTGTCATTCTTCTGAAAACAAGCGGATTAATTTGACCAGCTGCAATTTTAGAACTAAAATTTTCACCACTATCAATAAGTCTAATTTTGTGTCCTTTTTTTATTAGATGAATCGCCATGCAAATACCTGACAATCCTGCGCCAACAATTAAAAACTCTTTAATTAATTTGTCTGAATTATTTTCCTCCATTACTTTGTAATTGCTAAACTCATAATACTTATGCGAATTTCGGGATTATTTTCTAGGATTACTTTAATTATGGCTTCCAATGTTGCTCCGGTGGTAATAACATCATCTACAATTGCAATATGATTTAATTTTATATCATTTTTTATACTAAATTTTGTTGCAACATTATCCCATCGCTTAAATCTATTTTTATTTGTTTGGCTTGGTGTCTGTTTTAAACTTTCAATAAAGTCAGGGATTACTGGAATTTTTAATATTGATGATATTCCGTCTGCAATTTTTTCACTTTGATTATATCCTCTTGTGAATTTCTTTTTTGGGTGTATTGGCACTGGAATTAATGCATCAATATTTTGGAAAGAAGGTAAGTCTTTTATTTTTTCTCCAATTAATACACCTAATGTTTCTCCAATTTCAGGTTTGTTTTTGTATTTTAAGGCATGAAGTATTGGTTGAACATTTTTCCCTTTTTCGAAATATACATACGCATAAGTTGAATTAATATTTACTCTTCCCCAAAATAATTGATCTAGCGGTGATGGCTCAATGAATCTTTCAAAGTAAGTATATTGTAATTCATTTTGACAGAATAAACAGATATGTTTTTTTTGAGATAGTAGTTCATTTTGACAAATTATACAAGTTTCAGGATATATTAAATGAATAATATCCTGTTTAATTTTCTTGAGATTTAACGAGTTAATAATAGGCATTATAGGTGGGGAGGTATTTAATTTTTAGTGTGTAAATTCATATACACATTTTGATGTTAAAAACAACATTTTATATATCTTGGCAAAGATAAAAAACTTCACTAATTTTATGTAATTATTTCAAACATCTTTGTATTCAAGCTATTGATGAATTTTATTTATTTATCGACAAAGTAACATTTTATAACTGTGAATATCTTTAGTAACGTAATATTTATACATTATTTGCTTGCAAACAAAGGGATTGAAGGTTTTAATGTTAATAAGGTTGTGAAGTTGTGAATTTCTTTCCTTGTAACAACAGAGAAAAATGACGATTTTTGTAGTCTGAAATTTGGAGAAATAAATTAGTAAAAAGTTATTTCATAAACCAACATTTAAGACACACAATTTGTTTAGAATTTAGAGAAGATTGTAAGTTTCTCACAAAACTTACTGTGGATATTTATCGAATAAAAGTAAAAAGTAAAATGACGCACGCAGAACCAATTTTAGAGAAAAATAATAGTCGATTTGTTCTCTTTCCAATTGTACACGATGACATTTGGTCATTTTACAAAAGAGCTGAAGCAAGTTTCTGGACTGCTGAAGAGATTGATTTATCTCCTGACTTAATTGATTGGGAAAATAAATTAACAGAAGATGAGCGTTTTTTCATTAAGCACGTATTAGCATTTTTTGCTGCTTC